>NZ_JBWKXQ010000103.1:0-10560 GCF_059423125.1 Variovorax sp. GW531-E2
AATGTCCCCCGGCCTGCGGCCTCCTCCTTGATTTCGCTGCGGGAAGCACCCAGTGTCCTGGGCACATGGACGCGCTGCTGGTGTGCAGCCGGCCGATCAGGAGAACGCCTTGATCACCGCCGGCACCGTCAGCACCGCCGTGTAGTAGCCCATGAACTGCACGCCCGTGTTGAAGCCGATGGCGCGCGACAGCAGGCCGCCGAGCAGGCCCATCGTGAGGATCACCAGGAGGCCGAGCAGTTGGCCTTCCCACACGCTGATCACCACGATCAAGCCGACGAAGGTCGCGATGATCGCCTCGTGGCTCACCTTGCGCGACACGAACAGCGCCGCGCGGCGCGCGAAGTTCATCGTGAAGGGGTAGGCCACCAGCGCCGCGAGCACCACGGCCAGCATGCCGTAGCCCAGGAACTCCCAGTGGTTCAGCAGGTTGTGCAGGTTGTGCGTCTGGCCCGTGGCCGAGTCGATGGTGAACACCGGCGGCGCATTGAAGAGCGGCGCGGCGGGGCCGGCCGCCACCGGGCTCAGCGGCAGGCCGATGGCGATCAGCGGGATCAGCGCTTCGGCGATGTAGGTGGCCTCGGTCACGCCGTTGCGCGCGGCCAGCGTGGTGGTGAGGCGGTGGTACGCATGCTTGATGCGCGAGCCGACCAGCTCGCCCAGCACCACCGTCATCGCGACCGGGCTGAACACGAAGGTGGCGCTGGAGATCGCGGCGGTCGCGAAGGTCCACTTCACCTGGCCGCGGTCGAGCACCTTGAACGGGTTGGGGAAGTAGCCCGACCAGCCCTTCACGTCGGGCGCGAGCGAGAAGGTGCGGACCTTGTCGCGCTTCATGCGCGCACGCGCCGCGGGCGAGATCACCGAGAAGAGGTCGGCCACCAGCGGCCCGATCGCAATGCCCAGGAAGTAGCTGATGCTGAGCTTCACGCCGTACTTGCCCGTGAGCGCCTGCAGCGCCACGATCACCATCACGAACGGCACCAGCGTGGCCACCGAGGCCCAGCGCCCGCTCGAGAAGTAGGCGATGGCCACGGCCGCCACCACGAAGATCCACGGCGCCGCCTTGGTGATGGCCGCGCCGTACGGCGCGAGCAGCACCGCGAACAGCACGGCCAGCGGCACCGCGAGAAAGGCCGCGATGATCGCGCCCGACACCATCTTGCGCAGCGCGATGTGCGGCACGCCCAGGTTGCGCAGCACGTTGGCGTCCTGCAGCAGCGGCGTGGCCATGGTGTCGCCCGGAATGCCCAGCAGCGCCGTGGGCACCGCGTGCGTCATGTGCTTGGCCACGGCGGCGGCCAGGAAGAAGGTGAACACGCCTTCGGGTGGCACGCCCAGCAGCACCACCAGCAGGGTGAGCGGGGCGAGCGTGGTGGTTTCGTCGGTGCCCGAGACGAGGCCGATGGCCGCGAACACGATGGCGCCCACGAGGCCCATGCCGGTGGCGACGAGGATCTGGTTGAACAGGGCGGCGTCGATCACGAGGCGGCTCCTTCAACGGCCTTGGCGGCCTGGGGCTTGTACGACGCGAAGAGCTCGTAGATTTCGAGCTCCTTCATCTCGCGCACCACCACCGGCGGCAGGTCGTCCACCGAGCCCAGGTCGCCGTGCTCGGCGGCCAGCTCGGCCAGCACCTCCTCGCGCCAGCGCGGATCGGCGGCGGTGCCTTCGACCACTTCGCGCTTGGGCGTGAAGAGCTTCGCGCAGATCACGCCCGAGACCACGCAGCCGCCGAGGCCCGCGAGCATCGCGTAGGCGCGCGCCAGCTCAGGCGTGCTCACCACGCTCGCGAGCACGCGGCTCGCCACGAGGTAGCCCGTGAGGCTCACCGCGACGCCGATCGCGATCGACCACGCGAGGTGGCCCAGGTCGGCCGTGTCGCCCCATATCTCCACCAGCCGCCAGCGGGCGGGCGTTGCACTGTCTGCGTTCATTCGAGTTGTCTCCGTCTGTGGTTGTGTGACGGCCGCGTGCGCGACCGCCGCGGTGTCGGCCGCGGACCGTGGTGCGGGCTGCGCCCGCGTTGCTTACTTCTTGCGCAGTGCGTCGAGCAGCGCCACGGCGCGGTCGGTGCGCACGTCGTGCTCGGCCGCCATCTGCTTGGCGATGGCGTCGATCTCGTCGCCGGTGGCGCCCGCGACCAGCGCGATGTTGCGGGCGTGCAGTGCCATGTGGCCGCGCTGGATGCCTTCGGTGGCGAGTGCGCGCAGGGCGCCGAGGTTCTGCGCGAGGCCCACGGCCACGGCGACTTCGCCGAGCTCCTGCGCCGACTTCACGTCGAGGATCTTCAAGGCGAGCCGCGCGAGCGGGTGCGTCTTCGTCGCGCCGCCGACCAGGCCCACCGGCATCGGCATCTCGATGGTGCCGACGAGTGCGCCGCCCGCGTCCTTCTCCCACGTGGTGAGCGAGGTGTAGCGTCCGCTGCGGCAGGCATACGCATGCGCGCCGGCTTCCACCGCGCGCCAGTCGTTGCCGGTCGCGACGATCACCGGGTCGATGCCGTTCATGATCCCCTTGTTGTGCGTCGCCGCGCGGTAGGGGTCGATGGCCGCGAAGGTGTAGGCGTCGATCACGCCCTCGACCACCTCTTCGCCGCTGCGCTCGCGCGTGGCCAGCACGGCGGGCGCAAGCCGCACGCGCGCACGCGCCAGCCGCAGGTCCGCCAGGTTCGACAAAATGCGCAGGCGCACCGTGCCGCCGGTGAGCTTCTCGACCAGCGGCGACACCGCCTCGGCCATCGTGTTGACCGTGTTCGCGCCCATCGCGTCGCGCACGTCGACGATCAGGTGCATCACCACCATCGCGCCGCGCGGCGTGTCGCCGAACACATGCACCTCGATGTCGCGGCAACCGCCGCCCAGGCCGATCAACACCTTGTCGCGGCTGTTCGCCACGGCCAGGATCTCGTCGCGCGCACGCAGCAGCGCCAGCCGCGCGCCGTACGGGTCGGTGATGCCGATCACCTGCACCTGCGCGCGCATCAGCGGCCCGGTGCTCGAGGCCTCGAAGCCGCCGCCTTCGCGTGCCAGCTTGGCCATGAAGGAGGCGGCGGCGACCACCGAGGGTTCTTCCACCGCCATCGGCACGAGGTAGTCGCGCCCGTTCACGGTGAAGTTGCCGGCCACGCCCAGCGGCAGCTCGAAGGTGCCGATCACGTTCTCGACCATGCCGTTGGCGCGCTCCACGCCCAGTGCGCCGGGCTGGGCGAGCAGTGCCACCTCGTCGTCGGTGAGCGCGGCGGCTTGTGCAATGTGGGCCAGGCGTTGGGCGGGCGTGAGTGCGCGGAAATTGGGAATGCGGGAATCGGCGGCCATCGGTGCGTGTCTCTTCGGAAGGTGAATTCGGGAGCAGGCAATTTAGGCCGGCTGTACCGCCCGCGGAAGGCACAGTTTGGCGGGACAGTGCGGACAGTGGTGCGCCGCCGCGCCTCGCTGTGTCACAGTCCAAACCCATGACCACGATCGCCGATTCGCTCGCCGACACCCTCGCGCGCCAGATCGCGAGCGGCGCCTACAAGGCCGGCGACAAGCTGCCCTCGCTGCGCGAACTCGCGCAGCTGCATGGCTACGCCAAGAACACCGTGGTGGCCGCCTTCGAGCTGCTGGTGTCGCGCGGCCTCGTCGAGCCGCGGCGCGGTTCGGGCTACTACGTGCTCGCGCAGGCCACGGCCACGCCCAAGCCCGCCGAGGACGACGCGGGCAGCCTCGGCCGCGCGATGGACATCGTGTGGCTCATGCGCGAGCAGCTCAAGACCCAGCCCGATGCGGTCGCCGTGGGCGACGGTTTTCCGCCCGTCGAATGGCTGGCCGACGTGCGGCTGGACAAGTACCACCCGAAGGTTGTGCGCACGGGGCTCGGTGCGCTGTTCCGCTATGGCAGCCGCTTCGGCTATGCGCCGCTGCGTGACCACCTCGTGCGCAAGCTGGCGGACTTCGGCATCGGCGCCGAGCCGCGACAGATCGTGCTCACGCACGGCGCCAACGAGGCGATGGACATCGTCATCCGCTACTTCGTGCCGCCCGGCGGCAAGGTGCTGGTCGACGACCCGGGCTACTACCCGCTGTTCGGCAAGCTCAAGCTCGCGGGCGCGCAGATGCTCGCGGTGCCGCGCCTGGCCGACGGGCCCGACCTCGAGGTGCTGGAGCAGCTGCTCATCGCCGAACGGCCGCGCCTGTTCTTCACGCAGTCGCTCGCGCACAACCCCACGGGCTCCGACATCTCGCCGGCCAAGGCCTTTCGCGTGCTGCAGCTGGCGCAGAAGTACGACCTGCTGATCGTCGAGAACGACCCGCTGGCCGACTTCAAGCCCACAGCGCTGCCGAGGCTCTCGGCGCTCGACCAGCTCGAGCGCACGATCTACATCGGCAGTTTTTCCAAGTCGTTCTCGGCCGCGCTGCGCGTGGGCTTCATCGCTTGCGGTGCCGACCTCGCGAGCGACCTGGCCGACCTGAAGGCGCTGATCCACGTGAGCAGCTCGGAGTACAGCGAGCGCACGGTCGACGTCATCCTGAGCGAGGGCCACTACCAGCGGCACCTCAAGCGGCTGCAGCAGCGGCTGGGCGAGGCCACGCGCGACGCGCTGAAGCTGTTCGACGCCGTGGACGCCGAGGTCTTCGCGCGCAGTCCGCAGTCGCTCTACATCTGGGCCGCGCTGCCCGGCGTGGACGACTCGCTGGCCTTCGCGAAGGAACTGCTGCCGCGCAAGATCGTGATGGCGCCGGGGCGCATCTTCAGCGTCGACTCGACGCAGGTCTCGCGCTGGTCGCGCTTCAATGTGGGCGCCATGGCCGATCCGCGCTTTGCGAAGGCGCTGCGCACCGCGTTGCGGCGGCGCGCTTGAATCAGCCGGTGAAGGTGCCGTGCCGGCCCGCACCGCCGGCAAAGCGCGCGGCGCCGGCTTCGCCTTCGGCCGCGACGATCGGCACGCCCTGCGCGCCTTCGCGGCGCAGCGCCTCGGCCAACGGCAGGTCCCACTGCTCGAAGGCGGAGCGGCGGTCGGCCAGCATGCATTGCTGCGGAAAGGCGGCGATCTGCCGCGCCAGCTCCTGCGCGGCGGCCAGCGCGCCGCCCGGCGGCGTGGTGCGGTTCACCAGGCCCATCGCCAGCGCCTCGGCGGCGGACACCGACCGGCCCGTGAGGATCAGGTCGAGCGCGCGCCCCATGCCCACGAGGCGCGGCAGCCGCACGGTGCCGCCGTCGATCAGCGGCACGCCCCAGCGGCGGCAGAACACGCCGAACACCGCGTCGTCGTCGGCCACGCGCAGGTCGGCCAGCAGCGCCAGCTCGAGCCCGCCCGCGACCGCGTAACCGTTCACCGCCGCGATCAGCGGCTTGGACAGCGCCATGCGCGTCGGGCCCATCGGGCCGGCGCCGCCGCCGTCGGGGTCGAGCTCGTTGCGGCGCGCCGGATCACCGACCGCGCCCAGGTCGGCACCCGCGCAGAAATGGCCGCCCGCGCCCGTCAGCACGGCCACGCGCAGCGCGTCGTTGGCCTCGAAGCGTTCGAAGGCCGCGCGCAACGCGGCAGCCACCACGCCGTCCACGGCGTTGCGTTTGTCGGGGCGGTTCAGCGTGAGCGTGCAGACGGGGCCGTCCGCTTCGAAGGTCACGCAGGGTGGGGTGGACATGGGCGGCGTCTCCGGGAAGTTGAAATGGCGGGTGGCCCGGCCATCGTAGAAAACATTCCCGGGTTCTCCAACCCCGCCGCGTTCAGGTGGCGCGGATCACGTCCGCATCGCCCGGCGCCGGCGCATGCAGCCGCGCCACCTCGGCCGCGCGCCGCGTGAGCACGGCGCGCTGGTTGATGTAGCCCTTGTCGGTGATCTCGCCCGCGTCGAGGCTGGGTGGTTCGGCCAGCACCAGCGCGCAGGCCGGGCACTGCGACGAGCCCGCGCCTTCGTCGCGCAGGGCGCGCAGCACCCCGGCGATGCGCGCGGCCAGCGCCTCGGGCGCGAGGGCGGCGCCTTGCGGGCTGGCGAACACCAGCATGCCGATCGCGTCGCGGTCGTGGCCGGTGAGCACGATGTCCTGCACATGCGGCGCCAGCAGCGACACCAGCTTCACGCGCAGCGTGCCCACCGACACCCAGGTGCCGGTCGAGAGCTTGAAGTCTTCCGCCACGCGGCCGTTGAAGATCACGCCCTGCGTCGGGTCGCCGGGGTTCGCAAGAAAGCCCGCGTCGCCGATGCGGTAGTAGCCCTCGGCGTCGAAGGCGCTGGCGGTCTCGCGCGGCGCGTCGCGGTAGCCGGGGAACACCGAGACGCCCTTGACGCGCATCTCCAGCTTCTCGCCGTTGGGCACGAACTTCAGTTCCAGCCCCGGCAGCGGTGCGCCGATGCAGCCGGCGCCGTCGAGCTGCCAGTGCGCGGAGGTGATGGCGGGCGAGGTCTCGGTGGCGCCCCACGAGGTCGTGAGCCACAGCGGGCGCGCGGGCCGCACGCGCCGCGCCACGGCTTCGAGGCGCTGCCAGGTCGAAGGCGCGAGCGCGGCCGCCGCGTAGAAGGCCAGGCGCAGCCGCGAGAACACTTCGGCGGCGAGCGCGTCGTCGGCTTCGAGGAACGGCAGCAGCATGTCGAAGCCGCGCGGCACGTTGAACAGCAGCGTGGGTTTCACCTCGCGCAGGTTGCGCACGGTCTTCTCGATGAGCCCGGGCGCGGGCCGGCCTTCGTCGATGTAGAGCGCGCCGCCGTGGCACAGCACCATGTGCAGGTTGTGGTTCGCGCCGAAGGTGTGGCTCCACGGCAGCCAGTCGACCAGCACGGGCTTCTCTTGCGACAGGAAGCGCCAGGTCTGCGCCATCATCTGCTGGTTGGCGCACAGCATGCGGTGCGTGTTGATCACCACCTTGGGCTGGCCGGTGGAGCCGGAGGTCAGCAGGTACTTGGCGTGCGTGTCGGGGCCCACGGCGGCGAAGGCCTGCATGACGGCGGGTGTTTCCTTCGCGTCGAGCAGTTGGTCGAAAGCCAGCGCGCCCGGATGCGTGTTGGCATTGCGGCTGAACACGGTGACTGCCTCGATGTCGCTGCCTGCGAGCGATGCGCCGTACACCTTCGCGTCGGAGGCGTAGATCAGCCCGGGCTGCAGCGCCTTCAACATGCCGTGCAGCCGCGACGGGTCTTTCGCCATGCGCGAGTACGCGCTCGACAGCGAACACGCGGTGCGGCCGATGTGCATCGTCGCGAGCATCAGCACGGCGTGGTCGATGGCGTTGTCCGAGAGGATCACGACCGGGCGGCCCGGCGGCAGGTCCAGGTCGAGCAGGCCCTGCGCCACCGCACCGACGGCCGCGCGCAGCGCCCGGTAGTCGAGCGTGCGCCAGCCTTCGCCCGTTTCATCGCGCTCGGCAAAGGCCAGCGCGTCGGGCGTCTCGCGCGCCCAGCGCTCGATCCACTCGCCGATGCAGCGCGCATACGGCTGCAGCGCCGTCGGCGAGCGCAGCACGAACGAGCCGTCGTCGAAGTCGATGCGCACCGTGCGGGGCGGCGCGACCAGTGTGTCGTCGAGAAGGAAGTCGGTCATGTCAGTCCAGCGTACCCGTCTCGGCCTTGGCGCGAATCAGGTTCAACAGCAGGGTGTCGCGCGCGGCTTCGAGGTCGGCGGTGTGGCGCGTGCCGAGGGCGTCGTCCACGCCTTGCACCACCTGCTGCTTCAACGCGTCCGTCATCGACGGCGCGCCCAGGTCCTTCCACCAGTCTTCGATGGGCCCGCCCAGGTGCGCGAGCAGGTGCTCGATGCCGCCCGCACCACCCGAGAGGTGCAGGTTCATGAACGGCCCCATCACGGCCCAGCGCAGGCCGGGGCCGTGCGCGATGGCGGAGTCGATGTCGGCCACGCTCGCCACGCCTTCGTTGACGAGGTGAAACGCCTCGCGCCATAGCGCGGCCTGCAGCCGGTTCGCGATGTGGCCTTTCACCTCGCGCTTCACGTGGATCGGCCGCTTGCCGATGGCCGCATAGAAGGCCATCGTGCGGGCGATGGCGTCGGGCGAAGTTTGTTCGCCGCCGATCACCTCGACGAGCGGAATCAGGTGCGGCGGGTTGAACGGATGCCCCAGCACCACGCGCTGCGGGTGCGCGCAGCCCGACTGCACGCCGCTGATCGCCAGGCCCGACGAGCTCGACGCGAGGATGGTCTCCGGCGGCGCGGCCGCGTCCATGCGGCGGAACAGGTCGATCTTGAAGTCCATGCGCTCGGGGCCGTTCTCCTGCACGAAATCGGCCACGGCCACCGCGTCTTCCAGGCTGTCGTGAAAGCGCAGGCGGTCGACCGAGGCGCCTTCGGCGAGGCCGAAGCGTTCCAGCGTCGGCCAGTGCTGCGCCACGGCGGCGCGCAGCCGGTCTTCGGCGCCGGGCGAGGGGTCGGTCGCGTTCACGTCGAGCCCGTGCGCGAGGAAGTGCGCGGCCCAGCTGGCGCCGATCACGCCGGTGCCGACGACGGCGACGCGCTTCACATCGTTGATAGGGTTCATGCCGATTTCCACCGCGCGCAGCGGCTCTCCGTCTTGGTGGTCCACGCGGCTTCGCCGGGGATGTTCTCGATCACCTTGTAATAGTCCCACGGCTCCTTCGATTCGGCCGGCGTCTTCACCTGCATGAGGTGCATGTCGTGCACCATGAGGCCGTCGTCGCGCAGCCAGCCGCCCTTGACGAACATGTCGTTGAACTTCGTCTTGCGCAGCTGCGCCATCACCTTGTCGGCGTCGTCGCTGCCCGCGGCCTTCACGGCCTGCAGGTACTGCAACGCGGCCGAGTAGTCGCCGGCATGGAAGGAGGAGGGCATGCGCTTGTGCTTGTCGAAGAAGCGCCGCGCCCAGGCGCGCGACTCGGGGCTCTGGTTCCAGTACCAGCTGTCGGTGAGGTACATGCCCTGCGAAGCCTTCAGGCCCAGCGCGTGCACGTCGTTGATGGTGATGATCATGCCGGCGAGTTTCATGTTCTTGCTGATGCCGAACTCCGCCGCCGACTTGATGGCGTTCACCGTGTCGCCGCCCGCATTCGCGAGCGCCAGCACCTGCGCCTTCGAGCTTTGCGCCTGCAGCATGAACGACGAGAAGTCGCTCGCGCCCAGCGGGTGCTTCACCGAGCCCGCCACCGTGCCGCCGCTGGCCTGCACGGTCTTGGTGGCGTCGCCTTGCAGCGCGGCGCCGAAGGCGTAGTCGGCCGCCACGAAGTACCAGCTCTTGCCGCCGGCCTTGACCACTGCGCTCGCGGTGCCGCGCGCCATGGCCACGGTGTCGTAGGCGTAGTGCACGGTGTAGGGCGAGCAGTACTCGTTGGTGAGGCTCGACGCGCCCGAGCCCACCACGAAGTACGGCTTCTTCTTGTCGGCCGCCACGCCGGCCATGGCAATGGCCGCGCCCGAATTCACGCCGCCGATCAGCATGTCGACCTTGTTCACGTCGAACCATTCGCGCGCCTTGGCGGCGGCGATGTCGGGCTTGTTCTGGTGGTCGGCCGTGACCAGCTCGATCTTCTTGCCATTGATGGCGCCGCCCATGTCGGCGATGGCCATGCGGATGGCTTCGGCGCCGGCCGGGCCGTCGTAGTCGCGGTACAGGCCCGACATGTCACTGATGAAGCCGATGCGGATGGTGTCGTCGGACACCTGGGCCGATGCGCCCGATGCGAATGCGGCGGCGAGTGCGAGAGCCAGGGCGGTGCGGGGAATGTTCATGTGCGTGTCTCCGTTCGTTGTTCTCGTGCGTCTTCAGCCCAGCGCGAACTCGGGCCGCGGGCGGCCCACGCGCGGCAGGCCCATGATCTGGCGCGCCTCGGCCGGCGTGGCCACTTCCATGTCGAGCTCGCGGATCACGCGCACGATGCGCTCGGTGAGCTGCACGTTGGTGGCCAGCTCGCCGTGGCGGAAGTAGAGGTTGTCTTCCAGCCCCACGCGCGCATGCCCGCCCAGCAGCAGCGCCGCCACGTTGGCTTCGAGCTGCGACATGCCGATGCCGCTCACGCCGAAGATGGCGCCCTTGGGCAGCGTGTCGACCATCATCTGCAGGTTGCGCGGCGAGTACGGCATCGCGTTCTGGAAGTTGCGGTGCACGTTCATCACCAGGTTGACGAAGTAGGGCTCGTCGTCATGGCCTTCCTCGATCAGCGTGGTCGTGTCCTGCAGGATGTGCGTGGGGCTGAACACCTCCCACTCGGGCTTGATGCCGCGCGCCTTCATGCCGGCGGCCAGCTCGCGCCCGCGCGTGATGGGCGTGTCCATGAGGATCTGCTTGCCCTCGAAGCTCAGGTTGAGCGTGGTGGCGTCCAGCGTGCACATCTCGGCGCCGGCGTCCATGCCCTTGATGCGCTCTTCCCACGCGATCTCCCAGCGGTCGCCCGCCAGCGGCTTCACCATGTCGCCGTGCACGCCGCCGCCGGTGGAGTTGTTCAGCACGATGTCGCTGCCGAGCGCACGGATGCGGCTGTTGATGTCGCGGTACACCTCGGCGTTGCAGGTGGCACCGTCGTCGGGGCGGCGCGCGTGGATGGCCACCACGCTGGCGCCGGCGTTCCAGCAGCGCAGCACGTCGGCGGCGATCTCGGCGGGCTGGGTGGGGAGGTG
>NZ_JBWKXQ010000104.1:0-10290 GCF_059423125.1 Variovorax sp. GW531-E2
CATGCCATCGAGGCCTGTGCACAGACGGTGCCCACGCTCGACGAACTTTCTCCCGGACACTACAGCGCCTGCATCCGCAAAGAACTGCTCTCCAACACCGCCGTTGCACGACCATGACCGACACCGTTTCTGCTACCCAAGACTTCATCGACCCGCTGCTGAGCGACCGCTTCAAGGGCTACCCGCGCACCCAGCCGCCGCGCCTGCGCAGTGAAGTCGGCGCCGCCGGCTGGAACGTGCTGGCCGGCGACCTGCCGCTGCCGCTGGCCGTGCTCAAGCGCGAGGCGCTCGAGCACAACCTCCAATGGATGCAGGCACGCGTGCGCGAATGGGGCATCGACCTTGCACCGCACGGAAAGACGACGATGTCGCCGCAGCTCTTCCAGCGCCAGTTGGATGCGGGGGCGTGGGGCCTGACCTTTGCCACCGTCACGCAGCTGGCCGTGGGCGTGGCCGCCGGCGCGCGCCGCACGCTGATCGCCAACCAGGTCGTGAGCGACGAAGACCTCGCGGGCATCCAGCTGCTGCTGGCCGACCATGCGGACCTGCGTGTCGTGTTCCTGGTCGACTCGCTCGCGCAGCTGGCGCTGATCGAAGACTGGTCGAAACGCCATCCTGCGAGCGTGCCCTTCGAAGTCATGCTCGAGATCGGCGTGCAGGGCGCACGCACCGGCTGCCGCACGCACGACGAAGCCATTGCGCTCGCCACGCGGGTGCGCGCCAGCGACGCGGCCAAGCTCGTGGGCATCGAGACCTATGAAGGGCAGGGCGCCACCGGCGAAAGCGGGCCCGACACGGCCTACGCCACCACGCTGATGGACCGCGTCGAGGCCGTGGCCCGCCACTGCGACACGCACCAGCTCTTCGAGACCGACGAGGTGCTGGTCTCAGCCGGCGGCTCGGCCATCTTCGACCTCGTGGCCGGGCGCCTGAAGCCCGCACTGGGCTCGCCGGTGCGCGGCCTGCTGCGTTCGGGCTGCTACGTCACGCACGACCATGGCTTCTACAAGCGCATGGTGAGCGTGGTCGATGAGCGCCTGGGCTGCGAATGCGGCGAGGGCCTGACACCCGCGATGGAGGTCTGGGCCAACGTGCAGTCGCGGCCCGAGCCCGGGCTGGCGATCCTGTCGGTGGGCAAGCGCGACATCTCCTTCGACCTGTCGATGCCCGTGCCGATCGCACGCGCCGCACGCGGCGCGTTGCAGCCGCAGGGCGTGCCCGCCGGCTGGAAGATCACCGCGCTGAACGACCAGCACGCCTACCTGCGCTGGGACGAGAGCGAGGAAGCCGATGCACCCAAGGTCGGCGATCGCGTGGGCCTGGGCATCTCGCACCCCTGCACCACCTTCGACAAGTGGCACTGGATGCCCGTGGTCGAGAACGACTACCGCGTGAGCGACGCCGTCGCCATGCACTTCTGAAAAAAACGCCCCGATGACGCCCTCATTGCTCCAGAGGATCGCCGAGGCGCGCAGCGACGCGCCGGCCACGCGGCGCGCGATCCTCGACCTGATCCTCGAAGACCCCGACCGCGCGCTCGAAGAGAGCTTCGAGCAGCTGGCCGAGCGCTCGCGCAGCTCGGTGCCCACCATCATGCGCACCTGCCGCGACCTCGGCTTTGCCGGGCTCCGCGAGTTCAAGCTCGCGCTCGCGCAGGAGCTGGCGCTCGGCGGTTCGCCGCTGCACCGCCGCGTCAACATCGAGGACGCCGCTGACGAGGTGGTCAGCAAGATCGCGCGCAGCGCCGCGGCCTCGGTCTCGGGCGTGCGCGGCCAGCTCGACATGCAGGTGCTCGACGGCGCGGTGCGCGCCATCGCGGCCGCACCGCACGTCGACCTGTACGGTGCGGGTGCCACCTCGTGGTTCATGGCGAACGACCTGCAGGCGCGGCTGTTCCGCCTCGGCCTCTCGGCCAACGCCTGGGCCGACTACCACCTTCAGCAGGTGGCCGGCGCGGCGCAGCGCCCGGGCGGCGTGGTCATCGCCATCTCGCACGTGGGCGGCATGCCCTCGCTGCTCGACGCGGTCGACATCGCGCGCGGGCAGGGCGCCCAGGTGGTCGCGATCACGCGGCCGGGCACGGCGCTCGCAGCCAAGGCCGACTTCCTCATCGGCCTGTCGGTGCCCGACGACGCCGTGATGCACGTGGGCATCGACGCCTACCTCACGCACCTCACGGTCATCGAGATCCTCACCGTGCTGGTGGCGCAGCGCCGCGGCGAGCCCGCCGTGCAGCGCCTGCAGCGCGCGCGCGAGGCTTTCCAGCGCCACGGCATCGACGCCACCACGCACCCGCTGCAAAGCTGGGACGGCGGCGGCATCAACACGAAAAAGGGAGACAGCGAACCATGAGCGACACCCAAGCCGTGCTGCTCGAAGCCGGCCTCGTGGTCGACGGCTCGGGCGGCCCTTCGTGGCCCGGCGACGTGCTGCTGCAGGGCGACCGCATCCTGGCGCTGGGCGACGGTCTGCGCGCGCGCCTGCCTGCAGGGTTGAACATCGCCGACGTCGACGTGGTCGACTGCCGCGGCAAGGTGATCGCGCCCGGCTTCATCGACGCGCACACGCACGACGACGCCATCGTGTTGCGCGACCCGTTGTGCCTGCCCAAGGTCTCGCAGGGCATCACGACCGTGGTCACGGGCAACTGCGGCATTTCGCTGGCGCCGTACCGCACGCCGCAGTCGAAGCCGCCGCTCACGCTGCTGGGTGCGGACTCGTT
This sequence comes from Variovorax sp. GW531-E2, assembly GCF_059423125.1. Classification (NCBI taxonomy): domain Bacteria; kingdom Pseudomonadati; phylum Pseudomonadota; class Betaproteobacteria; order Burkholderiales; family Comamonadaceae; genus Variovorax; species Variovorax sp. GW531-E2. The sequence goes on from NZ_JBWKXQ010000104.1 coordinate 2,723, forward strand.
CAAGCACGCGACCATGGCCGAGTACCGCGCGGCGGTCGATGCGGTGCAGCCCGCGCTCAACGTGGCAGCCCTCGTGGGCCACACCACGCTGCGCTTCGCGGCGATGCAGGCGCTCGACGGGCCCGCTGATGGCGATGAACTCGCGCGCATGGAAGCGCTGCTCGACGACTGCATGGCCGCCGGCGCGCACGGCATGTCGTCGGGCCTGTTCTACGAAGAAGCCTTTGCCGCGCCGGCCGAGGAAGTCACCGCGCTCGCGCGCGTCGTGGCGCGCCACGGCGGCGTGTACGCCACGCACCTGCGCAGCGAGATGCAGCAGATCATCGAGGCGCTGCACGAGGCCGGCGACACGGCTTTCAGCGCGGGCGTGCCGCTGGTCATCTCGCACCACAAGTGCGCCGGGCCCGCGAACTGGGGCCGCACGAAGGAGACGCTGCCGCTGATCGAGGCGCTGTCGCAGCGCCAGGAGATCGCGATGGACGTCTACCCCTACGTGGCCGGCTCCACCGTGCTGCGTGAAGACCTGGTGGACGGCGTCATCGACGTGCTGCTGACCTGGTCCGACCCGCACCCCGAGATGACCGGCCGCCTCATCTCCGACATCGCGCGCGAGTGGGGCACCACCGAGCAGGAGGCCTGCCTGCGGTTGAAGCCCGGCGGCGCCTGCTATTTCCAGATGCAGGAAGAAGACGTGGAGCGCGTCATTGCGCACCCGCTCACCATGATCGGCAGCGACGGCCTGCCGCACGACCGCCATCCGCATCCGCGCCTGTGGGGCGCGTTCCCCCGCGTGTTCGCGCGCTACTGGCGCCAGCGCAAGCTCTTCACGCTGGAGCAGGCGGTGCACAAGATGACGGGCATGACGGCGCGCAACCTGCGCATCGCCGATCGCGGCCTGCTGCGCGTCGGCACCATGGCCGACGTGGTGGTGTTCGACCCCGAGACCATCACCGACACCGCGACCTACGACAAGCCGCACGGCGTGAGCGTCGGCGTCGAGCGCGTGTTCGTGAACGGCGTGCTGGCCTACCGCGGTGGCGAGGGCGAAGCGAAGGTGCTGGCACGCGCGGGGCGGATGCTCACGCGCGGACGCTGAGCATTCGGGGCGCGGGCCCAGGCCACCGGGTACTTCCCTCCGCGAATGTCCCCCGGCCTGCGGCCTCCTCCTTGATTTCGCTGCGGGAAGCACCCAGTGTCCTGGGCCCGCCGGGCGCAGCGCGCGAACCCTACGAGGCTTCTTCCTCCGGCTGCGCCTGGAACATCCGCGTGAAGTCGCAGCACGCCTGCGCCAGCATCACGATCGACGAGGTGAGCGCGCTGCGGTGCTCGCCCTTGTGCATGGCCACGTAGCGCACCACGGGCAGCGCGGGCGTCACGTCTAGCACCTCGAGCATGCCGACGTCGACCAGCGGCGCGAGGCATTCGCGCGGCAGGTAGCTCACGCCCAGGCCCGACACGGTGAGGCCCGTGAGCGCCACGAGGTTGCTCACCACGATCGCGTTGGCGGGCTGCACGCCCTGGTCCTTCATCCATGCGTCGTAGGCGCGGCCGGTGCCCGAGTTGTTGCCCTGCACCAGCATGCGGTGGCGCGCCAGGTCGTGCAGGCGCACGGTGCCGGTGGCCGCGGTCGAGGGAATCACGCCGGGCTTGCACATCCACGCGCTTTTCACGCGGCCGATGACCTTGCTCTGCATGCGCGAGTCGGCGAAGGTGTGGGGCACGATGACCACGTCGAGTTCGTCGGCCAGGAGCTTGTCGCGCAGCTGCAGGCTGTCGTCCACGTCGGGTTCGAGGATCACCTTGGGGTAGTGCTGCTGGATCAGGCCGACCAGGCGCGGCAGCCACGTCATGGCGGTGAGCTCGGTCACGCCCAGGCGGATGCGCCGCTCCACCACGCCAGGCTTGCCGAACTGCTCGACGGCGGCGTCGCGCTGGTCGAGCAGCTTCCTGGCGAGCACGAACATCTCCTCGCCTTTTTCGGTGAGACGCGCCGTGCGCTGGCTGCGATCGAAGAGTTCGGTGTCGAACAGCTGCTCCAGCTCGTGCACGCGCTTGGAGATGGCCGACTGCGAGGTGTGCAGCTGGTTGGCCGCCTGCGCGAAGCCGCCCAGCCGGGCGATCCAGTACAGGGCTTCGAGTTGCTTGAAGGTCATCACGGCGGGCGGCTCCTAAAAGAAAGAACGCTTTTCTTCATGTGATTCGATCACAAAAAATCGCTTTTAGAAATTCATCGGGACGCAGAAGATGCGCGCCAGGCCACCGTCATTGCAACCCAAGGAACACACCATGGACTTCAAACTGCCTCTTGCTTCGGCACTCGCCCTCGTCTTCGCCTGCGGCGCCGCCAGCGCGCAGGACACCGGCACGCTGCGCAAGATCAAGGACAGCGGCACGATCCAGATCGGCGCGCGCGACAGTCAGATCCCGTTCTCGTACAAGCTCAGCGCCGACAGCGCGCCCATCGGCTTTACCAACGACATCTGCCTGAAGATCGTCGATGCGGTGAAGGCCAAGCTGGGCCTGCCGAAGATCGAGGTGCGCTACACCATGCTCAACTCGACCAACCGCATCCCGCTGCTGCAGAACGGCACCGTGGACCTGGACTGCGCGACCACCACCAACACCACGCAGCGCCAGGCGCAGGTCGACTTCGCGCCCAGCCACTTCGTCACCAACATCACGGCCGCCGTGAAGAAGAGCTCGGGCATCAACGCGCTGCCCGACCTCAACGGCAAGAACGTGGCCACCGTCTCGGGCAGCACGTCGATCCAGCTGCTGCGCGGTGCGCGCAAGAGCGGCACCATCGAGGTGAACGAGATCGCGGGCAAGGACACCTCCGACGGCTTCCTGCTGCTGTCCACCGGCCGCGCCGATGCCTACGTGCTCGACGACGTGCAGCTGGCCGGCATGATCGCTAGCGCCACCAACCCGGGTGACTACAAGATCCTCAAGGAGTCGCTGCGCCAGGAGCCCTACGGCATCATGCTGCGCAAGGACGACCCCGAGTTCAAGGCGCTGGTCGACGAGACCGTCAACGGCCTCATGAAGTCGGGCGCCATCGAGCAGCTGTACACCAAGTGGTTCCTCTCGCCGATCCCGCCGCGCAACGCGAACCTCAACTTCCCGATGACGGACGCGGTGCGCGAGATCTACAAGAACCCCAACAACAAGGGCGTCTGACACCATGGCAGCCACACGTGCGGACCTGCCCCAAGGCGAGCTCCTTTCCGATGCGCTGATGCGCCAGGTGCGCGAGCGCTTCCTGGGCATCGAACGCGACCACCACGGCCGCGAGCGCCTGTACTTCGACAACGCCGGCGGCTCGTTCCGGCTGAAGGCCGCGGTCGAGCGCTTCGCGCTGGTCGACGCCATTCCCGACAACGCCGAGCGCATCCACGCCACCGCCGTCGAGCTGCAGGCCATGCAGGCGCGCGGCGCCGACGACCTGCGCACGATCCTCAACGCCACGGGCGGCAGCGTGTACCCCTCGCTCACCGCCTCGGGCGCGATGTTCGACATGGTGCGCGCGGTGGCCGAGAACGTGCCGGGCACGAACATGGTCACGACCGCGCTCGAGCACCCCTCGGCCTTCGACGCCATGCGCCTGTATGCGGAGCGCCTGGGGCGCGAGCTGCGCGTGGCCAAGAGCAACCCCGTCACCGGCGGTGTCGACGTGGACGCCATCGTGGGGCTGGTCGACGAGAACACCTGTGTGCTCAACGTGATCCACGCGTCGAACATCTCGGGCGCCAAGCTCGACATGGCGGCCATCGTGCGGCGCGCGCGCGAGATCAAGCCCGACCTGTACATCCTCGTCGATGCCGTGCAGCACGCGCCGCACGGCGTCATCGACCTGCAGCAGACGCCGGTGGACGGCATCAACCTCGCGCCCTACAAGTTCTTCGGCTGCCGCGGCTCGGGCTTCTCGTGGATGTCGGAGCGCGCGGCTGCATTGCCGCACCACAAGCTGGCCGGCAAGAAGCCCGGCCACTGGGAGCTGGGCAGCTCGGCGCCGTGGCAGTTCGCGGTGCTCACCGAGATCGTCGACTACGTGGGCTGGCTCGGCGGCCACTTCACCGATGCGACCGACCGCCGCGCCCGCTTCGTGGCGGGCATCGAGCGCATCGAGCTGCACGAGCGCGCGCTGCTGGCGACGCTGCTCGACGGCACCGCGCAGACGCCGGGCCTGCGCGCGCTCGACGGCGTGCAGGTGTTCCTGGACCACGAAGACTTGACGCAGCGCGACCTGATCTTGGGCATCGGCTTCGACGGACTCGACTGCACACAGGCCGTGGTGGAGTACGGCCAGCGTGGCGTGACGGTGTACGAACGCGTGGCCAGCAGCATCTACTCGAAGCGGATGCTCGAATCCTTCGGGCTTGAAGGCACCGTGCGCGTGTCGCCGCTGCACTGCCACACGGTGGGCGAGATGGAAGCCTTCCTGCGCGTGACGCGCGAGATCGCGGGCGCTTTCACGCCTGCCTCGCCCGCAGTCAACGCGGCGTAGGGCGCGCCAGCGCCGCGCAGGCCGGCGTGTCGTTCGCCTGCCGCAGGTAGGCGAGCAGGTCGGCGCGGTCGCGTGGATCGGGCACGCCGTCGTAGGTCATGCTGCTGCCCGGCACCACCACGAGCGGGGCGCTGAGGAAGCGGTCGAGCGTCTTGTCGTTCCACACGATGCGCGACTTCTTCATTGCCTCCGAGTACGCGAAGCCCGGCACGCTGCCGGCGAGCCGCCCGAACAGGCCGCAGTGGCGCGGCCCGACCCGGTCGGTGGCCAGCGCGTGGCAGGCCTGGCAGCGCGCGTAGACCTGTTCGCCGCGCACCGCATCAGGCGTTGCGGCACCTGCACAGGCCCAAGCAGCCAGCAGGCCCGCTGCGAGCCCGCGCGCCGCACGGCTCACGACACGAACGCCGAAGGCACCGGCGCCACGCCGAGCGCCTGGCGCAGCACGGCCCAGTGCATCGCCTCGTCGCCGAGGATGCTGGCCGCGGCCTTCGACAGCTCGCGGTTGCCGAACAGCGGCACCGCGCCCAGGTAGGCGCTCACGGCGCCCTGTTCAAGCTTCGCCGCGAAGCGCAGCACGTCGGCCTGCGATTTCAGTTGCTCCACCGGGAAGTCGTAGCGCGCCTTGGCTGCGACGGCCTTGCCGCCGAGCTTCGCGATGGTCTTGGCCAGCACGTCCGCATGTTCCTTGTGGTGGCCCTGGAAGGTCACGGCGAGGTCGAGCACGGGCTTCTCGAGCAGCTTGCTTTCCGCACCGAGCTGGTAGGCCGCGATGGCCTCGAGTTCGGCACCGAGCGCGGTGTTGAGGATCTGCACGTCGTTGCCGGTGGCACCGCCGCTCTTGGCGGCGAGCGCGTCGCGCCCCGCCAGCAGCGCGACGGCGGCGCCCGACAGCATCAGGCCGGAGTGGCCGAGAAAGGCACGCCGCGCGGCGGCCGGGGTGGGCATCAGGAAAAAGGACATGGTGGGGTCTCCTCGGGGGTGGTGGTTGTGGGAAGCCATCAGGGCAGCGCCGCCAGCACGCGCGCCACGATGCGGTCGCAGCGCGCGCCGTCGAACGCGAAGGCGTCGCCCGTCGCCAGGTCGATGTCGCGCGACAGGCTTTCGCGCAGCAGGCTGCGGGCGCGGAAGAAGCGCAGCCGCACCGTGGCCTCGGGCAGCTGCAGCGCCTCGGCGGTTTCGCCGACGCTGAGTTCCTGCACCGCGCGCAGCACGAACACGGTGCGGTAGGCGTCGGGCAGCCGGTCGATGCGGCGCTCCATGAGTCGGCGAAGGTCTTCCCGCATGGCGAGGCGCTCCGGTTGGCGGTCGGGGTCGTCGGCGAGCTGCGTGTCGGGGGCGTCGTCGTCATCCCCCGCAGCCATGCCGCCGTCGAGCGGAATCACCTGCGCGCCGCGGCGGCGCAGGCGGCCCAGCGCCTCGTTGATGACGATGCGCACCAGCCAGGTCGAGAGCTTTGCTTCGTCGCGGAAGCCGCCGATGGCGCGCCAGGCGCGCAGGTAGGCGTCCTGCAGCGCGTCTTCGGTGTCGGCGTCGCTGTGCAGGATGCTGCGCGCGGTGCGAAACAGCAGCTGGTTGTGGCGCCGCATGATGCGCGCGAAGGCCTGCGTGTCGCCTTGCGCGGCACGTGCGGCCAGTTCGACATCGGACGCGTTCGCGTCGGCATCGGCAGTCAGGGGCAGGGCGGTGGGCGGCATGCGGTGAGTTCCTTCTGCCCATTGGATGGCGCATCCCCGCGCCGTGTTGCAACTTTCTTTTTTGCCTCTCAGACCATCGTCTGCCATTCGATCGTGCACAGCCGCTCGTCGACCACGCCGCGCACGCCCGCGATGCCCTCGGCCGCCACGCGCGCCGCGTCGCGCTCGGCCTCGTTGCCGACCATGCCGTGGTACATCACGATGCCGTTGTCCACCGACACATGCGACCACGCGCGGCTCCACCAGGTCTGCCGCTCCAGTTCGGCCACGAGGCGCACCAGGATCTGCGCGTCGTCGCACGCGTCGGCGCTCGCGGTGTCGGCCTCGGCCTGCCGCAGCAGCGCCTTGACCAGATCGCCGCTCGTCACGATGCCCACCAGCCGGCGCCCGCGCACCACCGGCAGGCGCTGGATGCGGTAGGCGGTCAGCAGCTGCGCGACGCGGGCCAGCGAGAGGTCTTCGGCGATCGACACCGGCTCGCGCGTCATGAGATCGGCCGCGCGCAGCGCGTGCGCGCGCACGTAGTCGCGCGGCGGTGCGTTGCGCTGCACCCAGCGTTGCCACCACGGGTGCGGCGGCGCCCCGCCGGGCTCGGCTTCGTAGCGGTGCAGCAGGTCGGATTTGCTCACGATGCCGACCACCTCGCCCTGGTCGAGCACCGGCACGCCGCTGATGTGGCGTGCCAGCAGCAGCGCGCTGATGTCGCGTACCGGCGTGTCCGGCGCGACGGTGAAGACCGGCGAGGTCATGACGTCCTGTGCATTCATGATGAAGCTCCTTCCTGCGGCCCGCGCGGGGCCTGTGATGCCTGCTGCGCATCGACGCGCGCGATGTTCTGCTGGTGCGACACCAGCATGGCCGTCAGCTCGCCGTGGATGTGCGCGTCGACGATGCGCGGCAGCAGCGCCTGCAGCTTGCGCACCACCCAGCCCTGGCCGCGGTTGAGCAGCGCCAGGCGCGCGCCCAGTTCCGGCACGGCCATCGCGCGCTCGTAGAACGCGCCGGTGCGCGTGCTGGGCGTGGCGGCCAGCGATTGGATCGCGTCGATCAGCACGCCGCACCAGCGCACTTCGTCGCGGTGGATGTCGGTCACCAGGCGCTGCAGCGCGGGGTCGTCGGTCTCGGCGGCGCTGCGCAGCGTGATGCGCGCGCCGGCGCGCTCGGCTTCGAGCAGTTCGTTCAGCGCGGCCAGCAGGTCGTCGCGGTCGCCGGCTTCGCGGTAGGCCGCGTCCAGCGCGTCGGCGTAGCAGACCGGCGAGGACACCTCCACGCGCTCGGGAAAACGCAGCCCCTGCGCGCGCAGCGCGGCGGGCGTGTCGGCGAAGGGCGGGGCGGCATCGTCGGGCGGGGCGGCATCGTCGGGCGGG
>NZ_JBWKXQ010000105.1:0-9605 GCF_059423125.1 Variovorax sp. GW531-E2
CTGCCGCCGCGGCCCCGGGCCCCCAGCAATTCACCCTCGCCAACGGCATGACCGTGATCGTGCAGACCGACCGGCGCTCGCCGACCGCGGTGCAGATGGTCTGGGTGCGGGTCGGCTCCATGGACGAGGTCGACGGCACCACGGGCGTGGCGCACGTGTTGGAGCACATGCTGTTCAAGGGCACGAAGAGCGTGCCGGCCGGCGAGTTCTCGCGCCGCGTGGCGGCGCTGGGCGGCCAGGAAAACGCCTTCACCATGCGCGACGCCACCGGCTACTACCAGCAGATCCCGGTCGGCAGCCTCGAGCAGGTGATGAAGCTCGAATCGGACCGCTTCGCCAACAACCAGTGGCCCGACGACGAGTTCAAGCGCGAGATCGAAGTGGTCAAGGAAGAGCGCCGCCTGCGCACCGACGACCAGCCGCGCGCCCTGCTCGGCGAGCAGCAGAGCGCGGCCGTCTTCACCGCGTCGCCGTACCGCCGCCCGGTGGTGGGCTGGATGAGCGACCTCGAATCGATGACGCCCGCCGACGCACGTGCCTTCTTCCAGCGCTGGTACGTGCCGGCCAACGCCGTGCTCGTGGTGGCCGGCGACGTCGACGTGGCGCGCGTGCGCGCGCTGGCAGAGAAGTACTACGGCAGCATCCCCGCGCGCGCCGTGCCGGAGCGCAAGCCGCGCACCGAGCCCGCGCAGCGCGGCATCCGCCGCCTCGAATTCAAGGCCCCGGCCGAGCAGGCGTACGTGTCGCTCGCCTTCCGCGTGCCGCAGCTCACCAACATCGACGACGCCAACAGCGACGCCTGGGCGCTGGTGGTGCTCTCGGCCGTGCTCGACGGCTACGCCGGCGCGCGGCTCGACCGCGCACTCACGCAGGGCCCCGGCCGCGTGGCCGATTCGGCCGGCGCGTACGCGGGCTTCATCGGCCGCGGTCCGCAGCTGTTCATGCTCGACGGCGTGCCGGCCGCCGGCAAGACCGCCGAGACGGTCGAGGCCGCGCTGCGCGCCCAGGTGGCGCGCGTGGCGAAAGAGGGCGTCGGCGAGGCCGAGCTGGCCCGCGTCAAGACGCAGTGGGTGGCGAGCGAGACCTACAAGCGCGATTCGGTGATGGCGCAGGCGCGCGAACTCGGCAGCAACTGGATCCAGGGCCTGCCGCTGGATGCCAGCGAGCGCATCGTCGCCCGGCTGCAGGCCGTGACGGCGGCGCAGGTGCAGGCCGTGGCCGCCAAGTACTTCGGCGACGACCAGCTCACGGTCGCCACGCTGCGGCCCCTGCCGCCCGAACCCAAGCGCGGCCGCGGCTTCGCAGCCCCCGTGGGCGAGATGCGCTGAAAGCACCGGATTCCCCTCATGAAGAACCTCAAGAAATTTGCAAGCACCGCCCTCCTGGCGGGCATCACCGCGCTGTTCGGCATGGGCAGCGCGCAGGCCGCACTGCCCATCCAGCACTGGACGCTGGCCAACGGCGCCAAGGTGTACCTGGTGTCGACCAACGCATTGCCGATCGTCGACGTGCAGATCGACTTCGACGCCGGCAGCCGGCGCGACCCGGCCGCGCAGGCCGGGCTGGCCAGCACCAGCGCCGCGATGGTCGAGAAGGGCGTGCGCGCAGGCCGCAACGGCGAGCCCGCGCTCGACCAGAATGCGCTGGGCGAGGCCTGGGCCGACCTGGGCGCCAGCTTCGACGTGAGCGCCGGCACCGACCGCACCAGCTACACGCTGCGCACGCTGTCCGACCCGGCGCTGCTGACCAAGGCCGTGGCCCTGGCCGCACGTGAGATCGGCGAGCCCTCGTTCCCCGACGACATCTGGCCGCGCGAGCGCGAGCGCATCAACGCCGCCATCAAGGAAGCCAACACCAAGCCCGCGACCGTCGTCGGCCGTGCCTTCGCGCAGGCCGTGTACGGCGCGCATCCCTACGGCCAGGAAGTGACCGAAGCCACGCTGGCGCGCATCGACACCGCCGCCATGCGCCAGCGCTACGAGCAGCTGATCCTGCCGTGCCGCGCCAAGCTCAGCATCGTGGGCGCGGTCACGCGCGCCGAGGCCGAGGCGCTGGCGACCACGCTGCTGTCGCGCCTGCCCAGCCCCGCCGCCTGCGCACCGCTGCCGGCCGTCGCGCCGGTGGCGGCGCTCACGGCGCCGAAGGACGAGCGCATTGCGTTCGACTCGGCGCAGGCCCATGTCTTCATCGGCCAGCCCGGCTACCCGCGCCAGGACCCCGACCACTTCGCGCTCACGCTCGGCAACTACGTGCTTGGCGGCGGCGGCTTTGTCTCGCGGCTGACCGAAGAGGTGCGCGAGAAGCGCGGCCTGGCCTACAGCGTGTACAGCGGCTTCGCGCCGGGGCTCGACGCGGGCGCCTTCCGCATCGGCTTCCAGACCCGGCCCGACCAGGCCGAGGCGGCGACGAAGGTCTCGCGCGACGTGCTCGCGAAGTTCGTGGCCGAAGGCCCGACCGAGAAGGAGCTCAAGGCCGCGAAGGACAACCTGATCGGCGGTTTCCCGCTGCTCCTGGACAGCAACCGCAAGCTGATCGGCAACGTCGCCAACATCGCCTGGTACGGCCTGCCGCTGGACTACCTCGACACCTGGACCGCGCGCATGAACGCCGTCACGGCCGCCGACATCCAGGCCGCATTCGCCCGCAAGCTGCAGCCGCAGCGCATGGTGACGGTGGTGGTGGGCGGCAAGCAGGCTGCCGCAGCGCAGTAAGAAGAGTTCAGGCCAGCGCGTGCGGCCCGCTGCGCGCGGCCTCGCGCACCGCGGCACCGAGCTGCGCCAGCAGGCGCGGCGCCGCGCGGGCGTGCTGCCAGTACAGCGGCACCGGCAGCGTCGCGCCGGGCACCAGTTCGACCAGCGTGCCGTCGCGCAGCGCATCGGCCACCATGCTGGTCGGGTGCATGCCCCAGCCGATGCCGCGGCAGGCCGCCTCGACGAAGGCGGCGGGCGAGGGCACCCAGTGGCGCGGCGTCTCCACGTTGCGGTGGCAGATGCGGCGCACCCAGCGCGCCTGCAGCCGGTCCTTGCGGTCGAACACCAGGTTCGGCGCGGCGGCCAGCGTGCGCGCGCCCACGCCCTTGGCGAAATGGCGTTCCACGAAACCGGGGCTCGCGGCGGCCACGTAGTGCACCGTGCCCAGCGCCTCGCTGTTGCAGCCCGTGACCGGCTGGGCCAGCGCGGTCACGGCCGCCAGCACGGCGCCGCTGCGCAGCCGTTCGGCCGTGTGGTCCTGGTCGTCGGCCGTGAGGTCGAGCAGGGCGTCGGGCGCCTGCGCGGCGAAGGCCGCGGCGCCCGCCATGAACCAGGTCGCCAGGCTGTCGGCGTTGACCGCCACCCGCACCGTGACCCGCTCGTGCGCCTCGCCGCTGCCCATGCCCAGCGCGGGCAGGGCCTCGCGCAGCTCGTGCTCCAGCATGCCCACGCGCTCGACGTGCCGGCACAGCTGCAGGCCGGCCTCGGTCGCCACGCAGGGCTGGCCGCGCACCAGCAGCGCACCGCCGGTGCGCTCCTCGAGCAGCTTCACGCGCTGCGACACCGCCGAGGGCGTGACGTGCAGCGCGCGGGCGGCGCGCTCGAAACTGCCTTCGCGCACCACGGCGGCAAGGGCGTGCAGGGCGGCGTAGTCGAGCATGGTGGTGAATGAAGTAAAACTGAATCGGCGTTAGAAAGTTTAGTTTGATTGAATCGGCTGCGGACGGCAAGCTCGGACCATGACCGCCGTTCACGCCTCCACCGCTTTCCTCAACGGGCTCTTCATGAGCCTGGTGCTCATCGTCGCCATCGGCGCCCAGAATGCCTACGTGCTGCGCCAGGGCTTGCGCCGCGAGCACGTGAGCGCGGTGGTGCTGTTCTGCGCCGTCTGCGACGCGGTGCTGGTCGCCGCCGGCGTGGCCGGGATGGCGCAGGCGCTGAAGGGGCGGCCGATGCTGGCGACGCTGCTCGCGGGCTTCGGCGCGGCCTTTCTCTGCGGCTACGGCCTGCGCGCGCTGTGGCGCTCGCGCCAGCCGGGCGCGCTGCAGACGGTGTCGCAGGGCGCCTCGCGCTCGCGCGCCGCGGTGGTCGCGCAGGCCGCCGGCTTCACGCTGCTGAACCCGCACGTCTACCTGGACACCGTGCTGCTCGTGGGCACGGCCGGGGCGCAGTACCCGGGCCTGCTCAAGGCCTGGTTCGTGGTCGGGTCGACGCTGGCCAGCGTGCTGTGGTTCACCGCGCTGGGCTTCGGCGCGCGGCTGCTGGCGCCGGTGTTCGCACGGCCGCGCGCCTGGCAGATGCTCGATGCGCTCATCGGCGGCACGATGCTCGTGCTGGCCGCGCTGCTGGCCCGTCGCGCGTTCATGGGCTACTGAGTGAAGGGGGCCAGCTGCGGCGTTAAGCTCGCCGCATGCCCCAGAAGCCCCCGAAGAAGAACGCCGCCGCGCCCGCCTCGCGCGCCCCTGCCGCCAAGCGCCCGTCGCGGCCCAGCGAGGTCCGCATCATCGGCGGCGAATGGAAACGCACCCGCCTGGCCGTGGCCGACAAGCCCGGCCTGCGCCCCACGCCCGATCGCGTGCGCGAAACGCTGTTCAACTGGCTCGCGAGCCTGGCCGGCGTGGGCGGCGGTGCCTTGCCGGGCTGGCACTGCATCGACGCCTTCGCGGGCACCGGCGCGCTCGGCCTCGAAGCCGCCTCGCGCGGCGCGGCCCACGTGCTGCTGTGCGAGCAGGACGCCGCGCTGGTCGCCCAGCTGCAGGCCGCCAAGGCCAAGCTCTCGGCCGAGGCCGTGCGCGTGGAGCGCGGCAACGGCGTCACCGCGCTCGAGCGCGCGGCGGCGGGCAGCCTGCAGGCGGTGTTTCTCGATCCGCCCTTCGACAACCTCGCGCTGTACGAGCCGGCCCTGCGCGCCGCCGCGCGCGCGCTGCACGCCGACGGCGCGATCTACCTCGAGGCACCGCGCCGCTGGGCCGCCGAGGAGCTCGCCGCGCTGGGCCTGGCCGAATTCCGCTACCTGAAGGCCGGCGCCGTGCATGCCCATCTGCTGCGCCGCGCTGTGTCCGTGCCTGCATAATCCGCCGGACAAGCCGCACCGGCAGCATGAGGAAGAAGCAACCATGGCCAGCAACGTGATCGCGGTTTATCCCGGCACTTTCGACCCCATCACCCTCGGTCACGAGGACGTGGTGCGGCGTGCAACCCAACTCTTCTCCAAGGTGATCGTCGCCGTCGCGGCGGGCCACCACAAGAAGGCGCTGTTCACGCTCTCCGAGCGCATGGACATGGCCCGCGAGGCGGTGAAGCCCTACAGCGACCAGGTGACGGTCGAGAGCTTCTCGGGCCTGCTGCGCGACTTCGTCGTCGCGCGCGGCGGCAAGGCCATGGTGCGCGGCCTGCGCGCCGTGACCGACTTCGACTACGAGTTCCAGCTCGCCGGCATGAACCGCTCGCTGATGCCCGACGTCGAGACCGTGTTCCTGACCCCGAGCGACAAGTACCAGTTCATCTCCAGCACCTTCGTGCGCGAGATCGCCATGCTCGGCGGCGAGGTCAACAAGTTCGTCTCGCCGAACGTCGAGCAGCAGCTCACCGCCAAAGTTCGCAGCTTGGGCAGGGAATGAGCCCGCTCCAGGCTTCGCGCTGAGGTGAGCGCCACCCCCTTGCCCCGCCTGCATCCGCTGGGCGATGCGGCGCTGGTGTGCGACCTGCCCGCGCCTGCCACGCTGGCGCAGCAGCAGCGCATCTGGGCGCTGGCCGCCGAGGTGCTGGCCTGGCCAGGCGTCGGCGAGGCCTTGCCGGGCATGAACAACCTCACGCTGACTTTCGACCCGACCGCCGTGGCGTTCGAGGAACTCGCAGCGCGCGTGCTCGAGGCCTGGCCGGGGCTCGCGGCCCATGTTGCCGAAGGGCGGCGCATCGAGATTCCCGTGGCCTACGGCGGCGAGCACGGTCCCGACCTCGCCGACGTGGCGACCCACACCGGGCTGTCGGCGGCCGAGGTGGTGCGCCGCCACAGCGGCGGCGACTACGTGGTCTACCTGCTCGGCTTCCTGCCGGGCTTCGCCTTCATGGGCGGGCTGGCGCCCGAACTCGCGACACCGCGCCGCGCCGAACCGCGCACCGCCGTGCCCGCGCGCTCGGTCGGCATCGGCGGCGAGCAGACCGGCATCTATCCGCTGGTGTCGCCGGGCGGCTGGCAGCTCATCGGGCGCACACCGCTCGCGCTGTTCGACCCGTCGGCCGAGTCGCCCACCTTGCTGCGTCCGGGCGACCGCGTGCGCTTCGTCGTCGAAAGCCTGCAGACATGATCCTCGTGCGCAAACCCGGCGTGCATGCCTCGGTGCAGGACCTCGGGCGGCCCGGCCTGCGCCAGCTGGGCATCTGTCCGGGCGGCGCGCTCGACATGCTCGCGCTCACGCTGGCGAACCGGCTGGCCGGCAACGCCGACGCGGCGGCCGGCATCGAATTCACCATGGGCGGCTGCGAGCTGCAATTCGAGACCGACACCCGCATCGCGCTCACCGGCGACGACTTCGGCGCCACGCTCGACGGCGTGCCGCTGTGGCCCTGCTGGAGCGTGCCGGTGCGTGCCGGCCAGACCTTGCGCCTAGCCGGCGCCAACGCGCCCGGCACGGCGAAGGCCGGCCTGCGCAGCTGGCTCGCGGTGGCCGGCGGCATCGACGTGGCGCCCGTGCTCGGCTCGCGCAGCACCGACCTCAAGGCCGGCTTCGGCGGCCACGAGGGCCGCGCGCTGCGCAAGGGCGACCGGCTCGCGCTGGGCGCTTCGCGCCTCGGTGCAGACCAGAACGCGCGCCGTCCCTTCGGCCTGCGCGCGCCCGACTGGGGCACGGCCGAGCCCGACGGCGCGCTTGCGCTGCGCGTGCTGCCCGGCCCCGAGTTCGACCTGTTCACGTCCGACGCACAGGCGCTGCTGTGGAGCGAGCGCTGGCGCATCACGCCGCAGAGCAACCGCATGGGCAGCCGGCTCGCCGGCGCCGAGCTGCAGCGCAAGGCGGGCGGCGACATGCTCTCATCGGGCGTGATCCCCGGCACGATCCAGGTGCCGCCTTCGGGCCAGCCGATCATCCTCATGGGCGACGCGCAGACCACCGGTGGCTACCCGCGCATCGGCGTGGTGATCCGCGCCGACCTCTGGAAGCTCGCGCAGGCGCCGCTCGGCGGCCGGCTGCGGCTGGTGCGCACCGACCTGTCGCACGCGCTCGCGGCCTGGGCTGCGCAGCAGCGCTACCTGGCGCAGGTGGCGCAGGGGCTCGCCGCTGCGGGCTGGCCCGGCGCGGCCTAGACTGTTGGGGAGCGCAGGTCGTTTTCGCACCTGCCCCACGAGACGGAGAACATCCCATGCAGATCGACCTCAACGCCGACCTCGGCGAAGGCGCCGGCAGCGACGAAGCGCTGCTCGGCCTCGTGAGTTCCGCCAACATCGCCTGTGGCTGGCATGCGGGTGACGCCAGGACCATGCAGCAGTGCGTGCGCTGGGCCATGGCGCACGGCGTGGCGATCGGCGCGCACCCGAGCTTTCCCGACCGCGAGAACTTCGGCCGCAGCACCATGCACCTGCCGCCCGAGGAGATCGTCGCGAACGTGCTCTACCAGGTCGGCGCGCTGGCCGCGATCGTCAAAGCCGAGGGCGGCCGGCTCGCGCACGTGAAGCCCCACGGCCAGCTCTACAACCAGGCGGTGAAGGAGCCCGAGCTGGCCGAGGCGCTGTGCGAGGCGGTGCGCCGCTTCGACCCCTCGCTCAAGTTCTTCGGCCTGGCCGGCAGCAACATGATCGATGCGGCCCGCCGCGCCGGCCTGCAGCCTGTGGAAGAGGTGTTCGCCGACCGCGGCTACATGCCCGACGGCAGCCTCGTGCCGCGCAGCCAGCCCGGCGCGCTCATCGAGAGCGAAGAACAGTCGTTGGCGCAAACCCTGTCGCTGGTGCGCGACCACCGCGTGGTCGCCATCGACGGCAGCACCGTGCCCGTCAACGCCCAGAGCGTGTGCCTGCACGGCGACGGCGCGCATGCGCTGACCTTCGCGCGGCGCATCCGCGAGCGGTTGCAGCAGGAAGGCATCGACGTTCGCGCGATGGCTTGAACAGGATGCCGGCGAAGCGCGCTTCTCCCAACGTCCTGCTGACGGGCTTCGAGCCCTTCGAGCAGGAGCTGCTCAACCCGTCGTGGGAGGCGGTGCGCTCACTAGACGGTTGGAAGTGCGGTCGCGCCACCGTGCATGCGCGCCTCGTGCCCTGCGTCTTCGGCGAGGCGCTCACCGCACTCGATCGCGCGATGGACGAACTCCAGCCGACGCTGGTGATCTGCATCGGCCAGGCCGGTGGCCGCGCCGAGTTCACGCCGGAGCGCATCGCGATCAACGTCGACGACGCCCGCGTGCCCGACAACCTCGGCCGCCAGCCGATCGACGTGCCCGTGGTGCCCGGCGCGCCGGCGGCCTACTTCTCGAGCCTGCCCGTGAAGGCCATCGTGCGCGAACTGCGCGCGGGCGGTGTGCCGGCCTCGGTGTCGAACAGTGCGGGCACCTTCGTGTGCAACCACCTCTTCTACGGGCTGATGCACCGCATCGCGACGCACGCGGCGGCGAAGGGCGCGCGCGGCGGCTTCATCCACATTCCCTACCTGCCCGCGCAGGCGGCGCGCTTTCCGGGCGCGCCGAGCATGTCGCTGGAGACGCTGGTCGATGCGTTGCGCATCACCGTGAAGACAGCACTTGCGGTGAAGCAGGACGTCGCGGAAACCGGCGGCCAGCTGCACTGACCGGGGTTCTCAAGCGCGGGGGAAGTGCTTGCCCAGCCAGGCGTTGAGCGCCGTGTTGACGAACGCAGGCTTCTCCATCGTCAGCATGTGGCCGCACTGCGGCACCCACACCACCTGGGCGCGCGGCAGCAGCGCCGCCATCTCGCGGGTGCATTCGGGTGGCGCGAGGCGGTCGTCGTCGCCGCACATCAGCAGCACCGGCGCGCGCAGCAGGGCCAGGTGCGTGCGCGCGTCGGGGCGGCGCATCACGGCGTGGTTCTGGCGGATGAGCTGGGCCGCGCCGGCACCGAGCACGATGTCCAGGTAGCGCTGCACCAGCGCCGGGTTGGCGGCCTGCGCGGGATGGAAGGCGAAGGCGACATTGGGCTCGATGATCTCGCGCACCTCGCCGCGCTCGAACCATTCGATGGCGCCTTCGCGCAGCGCAAACATGTCGGGCGTCTCGGGCCGCGCGCTGGTGCCCAGCAGCATCAACCCGGCGATGCGCTCGGGCGCCTGGCGCGCCGCTTCCATCGCGACCATGCCGCCCATCGACGCGCCGCACAGCACCAGCGGGCCGTCGTGCTCGCGCAGCACGGCGCTGGCCATGCCTTCGATGGTGTCGTGGCGCGTCTGGACGTCGCTCACGCGGGCGCCGAAGGCGGCGGGAAGTGCGGGCAACTGGGCCTCCCAGAGGCGTTCGTCGCAGGCAAGGCCGGGCAGCAGGACAAGATGGGGCATGGGCCGATTTTGCGCGATCGGACGCGCCCGGCGCACGGTCCGTACGCGGTGGCGACGGTGCAACAGCGGGTTGGCACGAAGCCGCCGTGTCATGCACTCGGGGGACAATGCATGCAATGTCCACCACCACCCCCGACTC
>NZ_JBWKXQ010000106.1:0-7876 GCF_059423125.1 Variovorax sp. GW531-E2
CGCCTGTGTCTTCCCTCGCTCCCCGCCCCTTCGACGCCACCAGCGACGGCAGCAGCCCCGGCAGCGCGGCCCCCGCCGACATCCTTCACGACGTGTTCGGCTATGCGCGCTTTCGCGGGGCCCAGCAGGACATCGTGGAGCACGTGGTCGGCGGCGGCGACGCACTGGTGCTCATGCCCACGGGCGGCGGCAAGTCGCTCTGTTATCAGATCCCGGCCATTGCGCGGCAGCGCGCGGGGCGCGGCGTGGCGGTGGTGGTGTCGCCGCTGATCGCGCTGATGCACGACCAGGTCGGCGCGCTGCACGAGGCGGGGGTGAGCGCGGCCTTCCTGAATTCGACGCTCGACTGGGAACAGACGCAGGACGTGGAGCGCCGCATGCTGCGCGGCGAGATCACGCTGCTGTACGCGGCGCCCGAGCGCGTGAACACGCCGCGCTTTCTGTCGCAGCTCGATTCGCTGAACGAACGCGGCAAGCTCTCGCTGTTCGCCATCGACGAGGCGCATTGCGTGAGCCAGTGGGGCCACGACTTCCGCCCCGAGTACCGCGCGCTCACCGTGCTGCACGAGCGCTACCCGGGCGTGCCGCGCATCGCGCTCACGGCCACGGCCGACGACCTCACGCGCGCCGACATCGTCGAGCGGCTGCAGCTCGAAGAGGCGCGCCAGTTCGTCTCCAGCTTCGACCGGCCGAACATCCGCTACACCATCGTCGAGAAGAAGGACGCCACCACGCAGCTGCTGCGCTTCATCGAGCGCGAGCACGAGGGCGATGCGGGCGTGGTCTATTGCCAGTCGCGCAAGCGCGTGGAAGACCTCGCGACGACGCTGCAGGGCGCCGGCATCAACGCGCTGCCGTACCACGCGGGCCTCGATGCGGCGGTGCGCCAGAAGCACCAGGACCGCTTCCTGCGCGAGGAAGGCATCGTGATGGTCGCGACCATCGCCTTCGGCATGGGCATCGACAAGCCCGACGTGCGCTTCGTCGGCCACGTCGACATGCCCAAGAACATCGAGGGCTACTACCAGGAAACCGGTCGCGCGGGCCGCGACGGCGCCCCCGCCGACGCCTGGATGG
Source organism: Variovorax sp. GW531-E2 (assembly GCF_059423125.1). Classification (NCBI taxonomy): domain Bacteria; kingdom Pseudomonadati; phylum Pseudomonadota; class Betaproteobacteria; order Burkholderiales; family Comamonadaceae; genus Variovorax; species Variovorax sp. GW531-E2. Next base: position 1,078 of record NZ_JBWKXQ010000106.1, read on the forward strand.
CCTACGGCCTGAACGATGTGGTGAACCAGCGCCGCATGATCGACGAGAGCCCGGCCGGCGAAGAGTTCAAGCAGGTGATGCGCGGCAAGCTCGACGCCCTGCTCTCGCTGGCCGAGGCCAGCGACTGCCGCCGCGTGCGCCTGTTGGGCTACTTCGGCGAGAAGAGCACGCCCTGCGGCAACTGCGACAACTGCCTGAACCCGCCGCAGGTGTGGGACGGCACCGATGCCGCGCGCAAGCTGCTGAGCACCATCTACCGCGTGCAGCAGCTCAGCGGCATCAGCTTCGGCGCGGGCCACATCATGGACATCCTGCGCGGCAAGGCGACCGAGAAGGTCAAGCAGTTCGGCCACGAGCGCATCAGCACCTTCGGCATCGGCGCGGAGTTCAGCGAGGTGGCGCTGCGCGGCGTGCTGCGCCAGCTGATCGCCACCGGCGCGCTGGCGGTGGACGCGGAAGCGTTCAACACGCTGAAGCTCACCGAGGGCTCGCGCGCGGTGCTCAAGGGCGAGACCTCGGTGTCGCTGCGCGAGTCGGTGTCGTCACCGGCCGAGCGCAAGCCCCGGCGCGAGAAGGTGGCCAAGGGCGCACCGTCGCCGGCGGCGGCCTCGCTGGACGACACCGGCAAGAAGCGCTTCGAGGCGCTCAAGGCCTGGCGCGCCGAGGTGGCGAAGGAACACAACCTGCCGGCCTACGTGATCTTTCACGACGCCACGCTGGCGGCCATTGCCGAGCGCGCGCCCGCGACGCTCGAGGACCTGCAGGGCATCAGCGGCATCGGCACGAAGAAGCTCGAGGCCTACGGCTCTGAAGTGCTTCGCGTGTGCGAAGCTTTCTGACCGCTTCCAGCTAGAGCAGGCGCGCGGCCTTCGAGAAATCGATGGACGCGAGCACCGCGGCGCGCATGGCCGTCAGCAGATGGCGCTCGTCGTTGCTGCGCTTCTGGAAGGTGTAGGTCAGTGCGGGCAGGGCCTGGCGGGTCTTCAGGATGCGCAGGTCGCCGCGGCGCGACAGCAGGCGCGCCCAGCCTTCCGGCAGGAACCCGACACCGATCCCCTCGATCAGCAGGCCGGCGACGGCGCCCCAGCTGTTGCAGCTGAGGCGGTGCGGCGCCTCGAGGTTCTCGGCCATGAGCCATTCGTCGAGCAGGCGGCTGGTGCCCGCGCCGGTCGGCAGCGTCACGATGGGATGTTGCGCGAGCAGCGGCGCGCCGAGGGTCGTGGTCTTGCCCGCCAGCGCGGGCGCGGCCACCCACACGAAATGCGCCTGGCCCACGGTGTGCGACGAGATCAGCCCGTGGTGCGGTGAGCGCCCGGCGATCACCGCGCAGTCGAGTTCGCCGTTGCGAAGGCGCTCGTCCAGCGCCGAGCCGAAGTTGACGTGCGGCTCCAGGCGCAGGTCGGGCAGGTGCCGCCCCACATGCGCCACGAGCTGGGGCAGCCAGGTCAGCGCGCTCAGTTCGCCGATGCCGAAGGTGCAGCGCCCACCCAGGCTCGCGGGTGCGCCGATCGACCGCTTCGTTTCGTCGGCCGCCAGCAGCAGCGCGGCGGCGCGCGGCAGGAAACGCTCACCCGCATCCGTGAGCGTGGCCCGCTGCCCGGCGCGGTCGAACAAGGGCGCGCCGAGCGACACCTCCAGCTCGGCCAGGCGCTTGGACAGCGACGAGGTCGACAGGTGCAGCCGCTGCGCCGCGAGCGCGAAGCTGGCGCAGGTCGCGGCCCAGTAGAACGCCTCCAGTTGCTTCAGCGTCATGCGCCGTTCCTCTCTGTCATTTCGAAAAAAGCGAAATGGCAAATTACCATAAATTCGCTTTTTCAAAACCTTCTGCACGCCTACAGTCCGCGCGGACCGAACGACTGACTGGATGGCGGACATGACTGTTTTCTCGCGTGCCTTCGATGCCCCGCGCACCGCGCCGACGCAAGCCCCTGCTGCTGCTGCCGCGACGCCGCGGCGTCTGGCCGGCATCCTGTCGCTGCAGGACTTCGAGCACGCGGCCCAGCGCCGGCTGCCGCGCCCGCTGTTCGGCTACATCGCCGGCGCGGCGGAAGACAACCGCTCGCTGGACGCCAACCGCGCCGCGTTCGACACGCACGACTTCCTGCCCCGCGTGCTGGTCGATGTCTCCCGGCGCTCGCAGGAGGTCACGCTGTTCGGCCAGCGCTACGCGTCGCCCTTCGGGATCGCGCCGGTCGGCATCAGCGCGCTGTCGGCCTACCGCGGCGACCTGGTGCTCGCGCAGGCGGCGCAGGCGGCCGGCATTCCCGCGGTCATGAGCGGCACCTCGCTCATTCCGATGGAAGAAGTGGCCCAGGCCGCGCCCGGCACGTGGTTCCAGGCCTACCTGCCGGGCGATGCGGCGCGCATCGACGGCCTGGTGGCGCGCATTGCCGGCGCGGGCTTCCGCCACCTGGTCGTCACGGTCGACATTCCCGTCTGGGCGAACCGCGAAAACAACGTGCGTGCCGGCTTCACGACGCCGCTGCGGCCCAGCCTGCGGCTGGCATGGGACGGCCTCGTGCGGCCGCGCTGGCTGCTCGGCACGCTCGCGCGGACCTTCGTGACGCAGGGCATGCCGCATTTCGAGAACTCGTTCGCCACGCGCGGTGCGCCTCTTTTCTCCAGCACCGCGATCCGCGACACGACCGGCCGCGACCACATCCACTGGGACCACATCGCCCGCATCCGCCAGCAGTGGCGCGGACCGCTGATCCTGAAGGGCATTCTTCATCCGGCCGATGCGCGGCGCGCGCGCCAGCTCGGCGCCGACGGCCTCATCGTCTCCAACCACGGCGGCCGACAGCTCGACGGCGCGGCACCGGCCCTGCGCGCGCTGCCGCAGGTGCTGGACGCCGCAGGCGAGCTGCCCGTGATGGTCGACGGCGGCGTGCGCCGCGGCAGCGACGTGCTGAAGGCGCTGGCGCTCGGCGCCAAGGCCGTGTTCGCCGGCCGGCCGTTCATGTATGCCGCCGCCGTGGGCGGCCACGCGGGCGTCACGCACGCGATCCGGCTGCTGCGGGACGAGGTCGACCGGAACATGGCCATGCTCGGCGTCAACGACCCGGGCGAACTCGACGCGAGCTGCCTGATCCCGCGGCGCCCCTGATCGGCCCCCACTCATCCCGCCCATTCCATCAATCCAAGAGGAGGAAGACACCTTGCCGAAAAACCCCACCCTGTTCGCCCTCGCCTGCCTGCTGGCAGCGGCCGTGCCCGCCCACGCGCAGGGCTATCCCGACAAGCCCGTCAAGCTGCAGGTGCCGTTCGCACCGGGCGGCACGACGGACATCATTGCGCGCGTCATCTCCGAGCCCCTGGGCAGGCACCTGGGGCAGAGCGTCATCGTCGAGAACAAGTCGGGCGCGGGCGGCGCGATCGGGGCCGCCGAGACTGCGCGCGCAGCACCCGACGGCTATGCGCTGGGCATCGGTACCGTGTCGACGACGGCGGCGAATCCGGCCATCAACCCCAAGGTGCCGTACAACCCGAAGACCGACTTCACGCCGATCATCAACCTGGCGGCCACGCCCAACGTCATTGCGGTCCATCCCAGCTTTCCGGCCCGGGACTACAAGGGCTTCATCGAGGTGCTGAAGAAGAACCCGGGCAAGTACGCCTACGCCACCGCAGGCACGGGCAGCATCGGCCACCTGCAGATGGAGCTGTACAAGGGCATGGCCGGCGCGTCCGTCACGCACATCCCCTACCGCGGGTCGGGCCCGGCGCTCAACGACACCGTCGCGGGCCAGGTCGCGATGATCTTCGACAACCTGCCTTCCGCCCTGCCGTTCATCAAGGACCGTCGGCTGATCCCGATCGTCGTGGCGGCGTCCGAGCGCCTGAAGGACTTGCCCGACGTGCCGACCTTCAAGGAGGTCGGCCTCGCGCCGGTGAACCGCATGGCGTACTACGGCATCGTGGGCCCCAAGGGCCTGCCCAAGGACGTGGTGGACAAGGTGCACGCGGCGGCGCGCAAGTCGCTGGAAGATCCCGCCGTGCGCAAGCGCATCCAGGACACCGGCTCCTTCGTCGTCGGCAACACGCCGCAGGAATTCACGCAGCAGATCGCCGCCGAGTTCGACGTGTACAAGAAGGTGGTGGATTCCGCCGGACTCACGCCAGACTGAACCCGCGAGCGCCTCTTCAGGCCACCGACGCCCAGACCGGCGCCATCGCGCGGTAGAGCGTGCGGAAGGCCTCCAGCCGGGGCTGGTAGGCCGCATGCAAGGCCGCGTCGGGCGCCAGCACCTGGCGCACCGCCGGCGCCACCACCACACCCGCCGGGTCTTCGCCCGTGACCGCCAGCCGCGCGAGCCGCGCCGCGCCGAAAGCCGGGCCGCGGTCGGCGGATTCGTACAGCACCAGCGGCACGTCGAGCACCGACGCGATCAGCTGCGCCAGGAAGGCGGAGCGCGCGCCGCCGCCGATCAGCGCCAGGCGCTCGGGCCGCGCCGTCTGCGCGCTCAGCGCTTCCAGGCCGTCGGCGAGCGAGAAGGCGATGCCTTCGCAGACGGCCTGCATCAGGTCGGCGCGCGTGGTCGCGCCCGAGAGCCCGACGATCGCGCCGCGCGCGAAGGGGTTGTTGTGCGGCGTGCGTTCGCCGAACAGATAAGGCAGCGCGAGCAGGCGCGACGGCCCGGCGTACGCGGCCTCGACCTCGGCCAGCAGCGCACCGACCGAGGCACCGCCGGTGCACGACGCCAGCGCCGCGAGCGGGCTCGCGCCGTTGAGCAGCGCGGCCATGCGGTACCAGCGCTGCGGCAGCGCGTGGCAGAAGGCGTGCACCAGCCGCTCGGGGTCGGGGCGGTGCGCGGTGTCGGCCACCAGGATCTGCGCCGAGGTGCCGAGCGACACGAAGCCGTCGCCCGGCCCGACCACGCCGATGCCGACACCGCCCGCCGCGGCATCGCCCGCGCCGCCCGCGATAGGCACGCCGCGCGGCAAGCCCCAGCGCGCAGCCAGTGCATCGCGCAGCGTGGCACAGGGCTCGCACGACTCGACCACGCGCGGCAGCCAGGCGGGATCGACCCCGCAGGCAGCGAGCGCCTGCGGCGACCAGCGGCGCTGCGCCTGGTCGAACAGCCAGGTGCCGGCCGCGTCGGTGACGTCGGTCACCTTCTCGCCCGACAGCTGCAGGCGCACGTAGTCCTTGGTCAGCAGCAGCGAGCGGGCGCGCGCCACGGCCTCGGGCTCGTGGGTGCGCAGCCAGCGCAGCTTGGGGCCGGTGAAGCCTGCCATCGGCTGCACGCCGACGGCGCGGCGCAGGGCCAAGTCGGTCTGCATGAGTTCGGCGGCCTCGGCGGCGGCGCGGCCGTCGTTCCACAAGATCGCGGGGCGCACGGGGCGGTCGGCCGCGTCGAGCAGCACCAGCGAGTGCATCTGGCCCGACAGGCCGATACCTTGCACGCCGGCCATGGCTGTCGGATGCGTGCGCGCCAGCTCGTCGAGGCCGTCCGCCACGGCGGCCCACCACTGGTCGGGGTCGTGCTCGCACCACAGCGGCTGCGGATACTGCGAAGTGAGCGGCCGATCGACCGTGGCGACGACATGCAGCTGCATGTCGGTCAGGACGATCTTGACCGCGGAGGTTCCGATATCGATGCCGATCAGCATGCGTGTGTTCCCTGTTCGAGGGCCGAAGTATCGGCGCTCCGGCCCCGCGCGCCGGCTGACGGCAGGTGGTTTACGAGCCGCTCGCCGGCAGCGTGATCGGCACCGGTCGCGTGTGCAGGTCGATGTAGAGCTCGAAGAAGCGCGCGTTGTCGAACTTCTTCACCACCGTCATCTTCTGCAGCGGCACGCCCGCGGGCGGCGTGGTGTAGCCGATGGAGCGGCCGTTGTCGGCGGCGCCGGGCTTGGCGACCACGTCGACATAGCGCTCGACGGTCTGCGTGGCGTAGCGCGGATCGACGAGGTAGGCCAGCACCAGCGTGTCCCAGATGTTCTGCGTGTAGTTCGGGTTGTTCTCAAAGCCGTTGGTGCCACTGAAGCCGTAGCCGTTGAGCTTGCGGAACACCTCGGTCACGGCCGTGGGTTTGGCCGGGTGCGCGATGCGGTCGTAGACGGGCTTGGTGAGGAACACGGTGTCGGTCACGTCCAGCGGCACCACCACCTGCGGGATCGGCAGGCGCACCACGAACTGCGCGGCCTCGGGGTCGAACCACCAGTTGAACTCGGCGAAATGGGTGGTGTTGCCGGCCACGTCGACGGCGCCGCCCATGTAGATGATCTTCTTGATCAGCGGCACGATCTCGGGGCTCTTCTTCGCGGCCAGCGCGATGTTGGTGAGCGGGCCGATGGCCAGGATGGTGATCTCGTTCGGGTTGGCCTTGACGGTGTCGATGATGAAGTCGACCGCGCTCTTGCGCTGCACCACGGTGCGAGTGGCGAAGCCGTCGGGCGAGGGCTTGAGGTCGGCGTCGGTCTTGGGCTCGGGGCCGCTCCAGGCGCCCAGGTAGCCGTCGCCGCCTGCGCCGGCCTTCATCTCAGCCTCGATGTCCGCGAAGGTGTGGTTCAGCGCGTAGTTCTCGCCCACGTAGACGCCGATGCGCTGGCCCACGCCCAGGCGCTCGACCGACATCAGCGCGTCGGCCACGCCCTGCTTGAGCCACTGGTTGCCCGACACCACGCTGATGCCCATCACCTGCACCTTGCCCTCGGCCTGCAGCTGCGCGGCCATGACGCCGAGCTGGCCGTCGTCGCTCATGGTGTTGTAGTCGCTGTCGATGATGACTTTCTGCGCCACCGGCGCGGCCGCGTAGCCGGGCGCCAGGCCGATGCCGCCCCCCCCGCCCCCACC
>NZ_JBWKXQ010000107.1:0-7739 GCF_059423125.1 Variovorax sp. GW531-E2
CGCTCACGCCGATGGGGTGCCTTGCGCAGCGAAATCAAGGGGGAGCCCGAAGGGCGGAGGACATTCGCGGAGCAAGGTACCCCGTCGGCGGGAGCACGCCCTGAACGGCAAGCCGTCCGTGACGCCTGGGACTCAACCCAGTCACTCACCGTGGCACTTCTTGTACTTCTTGCCGCTGCCGCAAGGGCACGGATCGTTGCGTCCCGGCGTGGCTTCCTTGCGGATCGTCTCGACCTTCGGGCCCAGGCTCTTCCAGAGCTGGCGCAGGTCGTACACCGCCCAGATCGCGGCGCCGAAGTCGTCCAGGCGCTGCTGGCTCACGCTGGGCGGGCCGTTCTCGTCGTACATCGACAGCGTGGGCTTGGCGGTGTCGTCCTCGGTCAGCGCGACGATGTTGTCGAGCGCGTCGTCGAGCATCTGCGCGGCTTCCTTGTCGCGCGGCGCGGCCCAGTCTTCGGGCCAGTTCTCGACCGCGTACATGAAGCCCAGCGCCCAGACCTGGGCGAAGGAGGGAATCTCTTCGGCGGCCATCTCGGCGCGCTCTTCCTCGGGCAGCGAGGCAATGGCGCCGCGGGTGTCGAGCACCTCGGGCTGCCAGCTGCGCTCGTCCTCGAGCGATTCGACGGGCGCGTCCAGGCCTTCCTCGATCTCGCGCCAGCGGCGTTTCCAGTTCCAGACGAACTCCATGTGCTGGGCCGGCACGAAGTGGTCTCCCAGCAGCACGGGCCAGTATTCGGTGGGGTCGATGGGACGGCGCGTGCAGATCAGCGCGGCCATGAAGCCTTCGCAGAACTCCCACTGGGGAATTTCCTCGTCGTGCTCGCGCATGGTGTCGAGCGCGCTGTCGAGGGCGTCGAAATCGTCGGGGCCCAGGGCTTGCGAGGAGGCGGCCAGGGCGGTGTCAGGGGTATCGGGGGTGTCGGGTGTGGTCGTCATGGCAGCAGTCATGGCAGGTTGGGGGCAGCCCTCTATGATGCAGCAGGCTCCAGCCGACATCTGATGACTATGCCCACGATTATTCCGTTTCCCGCACGCTACAGCGCGTTCGCCCTGTGTGTGCTGGGTCTGGTCGCCTGCCTGGCACTGGTTCTGGCCTCGCCGCACCTGTGGCTCGCGTGGATCGGCGTGGCCGCTTTCGCGGTGCTCACCGGCACCGGCGTGCACGACCTGCGCCAGGCGCGCCACGCCATCCTGCGCAACTACCCGGTCATCGGGCACCTGCGCTTTCTGCTCGAATTCATCCGCCCCGAGATCCGCCAGTATTTCATCGAGAGCGACGCCGAGGCCGCGCCGTTCTCGCGCGCCCAGCGCTCGCTGGTGTACCAGCGCGCCAAGGGCGAGCCCGACAACCGACCCTTCGGCACGCAGCTGAACGTGTCGGCCGCGGGCTACGAGTGGATCAACCACTCGATGCAGCCCACCAAGCTGGCGAACCACGATTTCCGCATCGTGATCGGCGGCACGCCGCAACCGGCCGATGCGAACCTGGCGCAGGTCTGCACGCAGCCCTACAGCGCGAGCGTGTTCAACATCTCGGCGATGAGCTTCGGCGCCCTGTCGGCCAACGCCATCCTGGCGCTCAACCAGGGCGCGCAGATGGGCGGCTTTGCGCACGACACCGGCGAGGGCTCGATCTCGCAGCACCACCGCGTGCACGGCGGCGACCTGATCTGGGAAATCGGCTCGGGCTACTTCGGCTGCCGCAACGACGACGGCACCTTCAACGCCGAGCGCTTCACCGCCAACGCGCGCGACCCGCAGGTGAAGATGATCGAGATCAAGCTCAGCCAGGGCGCCAAGCCGGGCCACGGCGGCGTGCTGCCGGCGGCCAAGGTCACGCCCGAGATCGCGGCGGCGCGCGGCGTGCCGGTGGGCGTGGACTGCGTCTCGCCCTCGTCGCACAGCGCGTTCTCCACGCCGACCGAGATGATGCATTTCGTCGCGAAGCTGCGCGAGCTGTCGGGCGGCAAGCCGACCGGCTTCAAGTTCTGCCTGGGCCACCCGTGGGAATGGTTCGGCATCGTCAAGGCGATGCAGGCCACCGGCATCACGCCCGACTTCATCGTGGTCGACGGCGCCGAGGGCGGCACGGGCGCGGCGCCGGTCGAGTTCAGCGACCACGTCGGCGCGCCCCTGCAGGAAGGCCTGCTGCTGGTGCACAACACGCTGATCGGCGTGAACCTGCGCCACCGCATCAAGATCGGCTGCGCCGCCAAGGTGATCACCGCCTTCGACGTGGCCCGCATGATGGCGCTGGGCGCCGACTGGTGCAACGCGGCGCGCGGTTTCATGATGGCGCTGGGCTGCATCCAGGCGCAGAGCTGCCACACCGGCCACTGCCCCACCGGCGTGACCACCCAGGACCCGGTGCGCCAGCAGGCGCTGGTGGTGCCGACCAAGGCCGACCGTGTGCGCAACTTCCACCGCAGCACGCTGCATGCGCTGCAGGAGCTGGTGCAGGCCGCGGGCCTCGATCACCCGCAGCAGATCACCGCGCACCACATCGTGCGCCGCATCTCCGACACCGAGGTGCGCCTGCTGAGCAACCTGGTGATGCAGGTGCAGCCCGGCGCGCTGCTCGGGCCGCTGGACAACCAGCACACCGTTTTCCGCACCTACTGGCCGCTGGCCAGTGCACAGAGTTTCCAGCCCGTGACGCAGGGCCCGCACGGGCTGCTGGCGCCGGGCTTCGCCATGGCCGCATGAATCCACTGAGACGAGGAGGCGCCGCGACGCGCCTGTACAGCCAACGGGGCGCCGCGTCGGCGCCCGCGCCGCTCGACGACGCCCCGGGCTCGGCGCCCGGCGACTACGCCGAGTTCCTGCGCGTCACCCTGCCCAGGCAGGCCAAGAACGTGGCCAGCCACCGCTTCGGCAGCGAACGCGTCTGGCTCAAGAAGGCCGGCCCGCGCCACGGCAAGTGGGGCTACCGCGTGATGGCGCTGGCCGCGCGGCTGGCCGGCCTCGACGTGATCAAGCCCGTGCCCAACCCGGGCGGCGAAGCCGCCATCGCCACCGAGGCCCGGCGCCTGAAGCAACTGGCCGCCGCGGGCCTGCGCGTGCCGATCGTGCTGGCGCAGCAGGCCGACGGGCTGCTGATTTCCGACCTCGGCGAAAGCGGCCGTGCCACCGTCGTGCTGCAGGAGCGCATCGACCAGGCCGCCGCCGCCGGCCCCGCCGCCCTGCTCGCCGTGTGGCGCGAGGGCCTGGCCGCCATCGCCGCCGTGCACCTGTGCGGCCAGCACCTGAGCCAGGCCTTCGACCGCAACCTCGTGCAGTGCCCCGACGGCGTGATCGGCTACATCGATTTCGAGGACGACCCCTCCGAGGTCATGACCCTGGCCGAATGCCAGGCCCGCGACTGGCTGAGCTACCTGCACTCCACGGCCATGATGCTCGAGGCCGCCGCGCCGCAGGCGGCGGGGCAGCACTGGCACGCGGCACTGGCGGAGGTGGACGGGGAAGTGCGCGAGCGCATCGCGAACGCGGCGCAGCGCATGAAGTGGGCGCAGAAGCTGCCGGCCAGCCGGCGCTGGGGGCGGGACACGCAGCGCGTGCGGGCCGTCGCGCGCCTGCTGGGGCAGTGGTACGCGAGCTGAACAAGGCCTGAGACGGGTCGGCGTGGCCTACGCCAGCGCCGACCGCACCGCCACCCCGCGCAGCGCCAGTCGCTTCTTCATCGACAGCACCGCCTTGTCCTTGCTGAACAGCTGCGCCCCGTGCGCCACGGACAGGTCGATGAACACCTGGTCGTCCGGATCGCTGCACACGCAGGGCGCGCGCGCCGGCACCTCGGTCACCAGCTGCACGCGCGCATCGAAATCCGCGAGCACCACCGGAATCGTCAGCTCGCGCTGCGCCATGCGCCGGGCGATCAGCGGGTAGCCCAGCACACGTTCCAGTTCGCTGCGCATCGCGGGCGTGGCCAGCCAGCGCAGCGCGCCGCGTGCGAGGTCGTCGACCAGCGGCGCCCAGGCCGGGTCTTCGAAGACCAGCAGGTCGAGGGCGATGTTGGTGTCGATGACGACGAGGTCGGGGGCTGGCAAGGTCATGGGTCGCGTGAAATCTGTCTATCGCCGATGTTGCACCATGCGGCGCCCTGGCTTCTAGCGCCCTGACGGCATCGCCAGCACCTTCGCGTCGGCGACGAGCCGCGCGTAGGCGAAGTCGGTGAAGGCCTTGATCCGCGCCACCTCTTTCAGGTCGGGATGCGTCAGCACCCAGACCTGCGTGTCGAGCGCCTCCCTCGGCGGCTCGACCTGCACCAGCTCGTCTTCCTCGTCGGCCAGCATGCACAGGAGCATGCCCAGGCCCAGGCCACGCTTCACGAGCTGCGTCATGCCCACGAGGCTGTCGACGCGCGCCGCGATCCGCGCCGGCGGCACCTGTTCGCGCAGCCACTTGGCCTGCAGCAGGTGCGACAGGCCTTCGTCGGGCGCGACCCAGTCGTGCTGGTCCAACGGGGTCGTCGCCCCGTGCTTCGCGAGGTAGGCCTTCGACGCGTACACCGCCGTCTGCAGGCGCCCGGCCCGGCGCCCGACCAGGTGGTCCGGCGGGGCGTTGGTCGGGCGGATCGCCACGTCGGCCTCGCGCTTGGTCAGGCTCAGGAACAGGTTGTTCATCACCACCTGCAGCTCGATGCCCGGGTGCAGCGCCCGGAAGTCCGCCAGGATCGGCCCGAGCAGCCCGGCCATGAAGGTGTCGGTGCTGGTGATGCGGATGACGCCGGTCAGCCGCAGGTCGAGCCCCATGAGGTGGCGCTGCGCGGCGTCGATCTGCTCGCCCACGCCCTGCAGGCGCTCGCGCAGCGCCTCGCCGGCCAGCGTCATCGCGTAGCCGGCGGGCAGGCGGTCGAACAGGCGCACCGCCATGCGCGCCTCGAGCGCGCCCAGGCGCCGCAGCACGGTGGAGTGGTTCACGCCCAGCTGGCGCGCGGCGCCGGAGAGCGAGCCGGCCTGGCCGACGGCCAGGAACACGCGAAAGTCGTCCCAGTCTGTGTCCTGCATTTATGCATACCCCGGATGCGATTTTTTCGAATGGCTTTGCAAACGCGCCGATCCTACAGTCGTCCGCAAGGGGGCGCGATTCGCCTGCCCCGCATCCACACCACACGGAGGTCGAACCACCATGGACGCGTTTTTCATTCCCGCCTCGCTCGTCGCCGGGGGCCTGCTCGCGGTGCAGGCCGGCGCCAACGCCCAGCTCTCCAAGGCCACGGGCAGCCCTTTCACCGCCACGACCTTGCAGCTGTCGGTCGGCACGCTGGCGCTGCTGGCGGTGGCGCTCGCCACGGGCACGCTGACGGCGCTGGCCGGCCTGCCGGGCGTGCCGTGGTGGCATGTGATCGGCGGCACGGCCAGCGCCTTCTACGTGGTCTCGACCATCCTGCTGTTTCCGCGCCTGGGCGCGGTGGTGGCGGTCGGCCTGTTCATCGCGGGGCAGATGCTGGCCTCGTTCGCGCTCGACACCTTCGGCCTGCTCGGCGTGGCCCCGAAGGCGCTGACACCGGCCATGGCCGGCGGCACGCTGGCGGTGCTGCTCGGGGCCGGAGCCATCGTCGCCGGGCAGGCCGGCAGCCTGCGCCAGGCGCTGGCGGGCAAGGCGGGCTGGATCGTGCTGGCGCTGCTGGCCGGCGCGGTGCTGCCGGTGCAGGGCGTGGTCAACGGGCTGCTGCGGCAGGACCTGGGCGCGCCGTTCGCGGTAGGGGCGGTGAGCTTCTTCGTGGCGACGCTGGCGATGGCCCTGGCGCTGCTGCTCGTCACGCTGTTCCGGCGGGCGCCCGCGGCCACGGCACCGCAAGGCACCGCGCTGCGCGGCATGCCGTGGTGGGGCTGGCTCGGCGGTTTTGCGGGCGCGGCCTATGTGACGACGGTGTTCACGGCGATCCCGGCCATCGGCGCCGCGGCCGCGGTCGGGCTGACGGTGGCGGGGCAGCAGGTGGCGTCGGTGTTCGTCGACCGCTACGGCTGGTTCCGGCTGCCGCAGCGCCCGGTGTCGGGCCTGCGCATGGCGGGCGTGGCCGTGCTGCTGCTCGGCGTGGCCATCATCAAGCTGCTGTGAAGGGAGCGAACGCCATGGCCTGGTTTCTTCTGCTTGCCGCCGGACTGGTGGAGATCGTGATGGCCCTCGCGCTGAAGGCCGCGGCGGGCTGGGAGCGCCCCGGCGCCGGCGCGCTGGGCCTGGGCGCCGCGCTGGCGAGCATCGTGCTGCTCACCGCCGCGATGAAGACGCTGCCGGTCGGGACGGCCTACGCGATCTGGACCGGCATCGGCGCCATCGGCGTCACGCTGATCGGCATCTTCTTTTTCCAGGAGAGCGCGGCGCCGCTGCGGCTGGTGTGCATCGCGCTGATCTTCCTGGGCATTGCAGGCCTGAAGCTGCAGAGCTAGTTCAGGTGCCGGCGTCTTGCGGCGCCGCCCGGTTCGAGCCCCGCACCATGTCGAAGCGGAACAGCCGGCATTCGATGGGGCCGTTCCACATCGGCACGCGGCGCGACTCCTTCAGGCGCATCTGCTTGGGCAGCTTCAGGTCGGGCGTGAGCACCCAGGCGGTCCAGCCCGCGTAGTTCTTCTTCCAGTGGGTGGCGAGCTGCGGAAAGAAGTCGCCGCCGTCGCCGCCCTCGCCATCACCCGGGGTCTGGGCGGCCTCGCGGGCGCCGAAGCGCGCCACGCCGCCGACCTCGATGCGCTCGCCGTACGGCGGGTTGAGCATGATCACGCCGCCCTCGGCCGGCGGCATGCGCTGCAGGGCGTCGCCGCCGCGGAACTCGATGGCGCCCGCCACGCCCGCGCGTTCGGCGTTGCGCTCGGCAAAGTCGACCATGCGGTGCGAGACGTCGGAGCCGAAGACGGCGATGGCGCTCGCATGCTGCGCGTTGGCCGCTTCATTCTTGATGGCGGCCCAGACATGCGCCTGGAACGGCAGCAGCTTCTCGAAGCCGAAGCGCCGCAGCGAACCCGCCGCGATGCCGCTGGCGATCTGCGCGGCCTCGATGGCGATGGTGCCGCTGCCGCAGCAGGGGTCGTACAGCGGGGCCTTGGCGACCTCGCCGGTCTCGGGGTTCCACCAGCCGCTGGCGGCCAGCATGGCGGCGGCCAGGGTTTCCTTCAGCGGGGCGTCGCCCTTGTCCTGGCGCCAGCCGCGCTTGAACAGCGGCTCGCCCGAGGTGTCGATGTACAGCGTGCAGCTGTCGGTGGTCAGGTGCGCAAAGATGCGGCAGTCGGGCCACTGGGTCTCGATGCTCGGGCGCACGCCGTTGGCCTTGGCGCGGAAGCGGTCGGCCACGGCGTCCTTGATGCGCAGGGTGGCGAAGTTCAGGCTCTGCAGCGGGCTGTGCTGGGCCGTGGTCTCGATCTTGAAGGTCTGCTTGGGCGTGAACCAGATCTCCCAGGCCACGCCGTTGGCGATGGCGTACAGGTCGTTCTCGTTGCGGTACGGCCCATGGGCCAGTTCGACCAGCACGCGCTGCGCGAGCCGGCTGTGCAGGTTGAGCTTGAGGCCGTCGCGCCAGTCGGCGCGCACGCGCACGCCGCCGCGCAGGGTGAGCAGGTCCTGCCCGGCACGGCCGGTCAGGGCATGCACCTCCTGGGCAAGGAATTCCTCGACGCCGGCGGCGCAAGGCAGGAAAAATGAGAGATCGTTCACGGAAAGTCGGCCATCGGGAAGCCCGCTAAGGGCCCCCATTGTCGCCGGGGCTGGGGCCTTCTCTATATAGTCGATTTGCCCATGACGCCCACCCC
>NZ_JBWKXQ010000108.1:0-7687 GCF_059423125.1 Variovorax sp. GW531-E2
TCCCGCAGCGAAATCAAGGAGGAGGGGCGAAGCCCCGGGGGACATTCGCGGAGGGAAGTACCCGGTGGCCTGTGCACACGCCCTGAATGAACCCGCACCCAGAATTTTTTAAATCAGAAGAAGGAGTCAGACATGAAGTGGATGAGCGTTCAAACGCCCCAAGGCCCCCGCGTGGGCTACATCAAGGACGGCGCATTGCAGCCCGTCGATGCGGCCCGCATGCAGGACATCGTCGAAGGCCAGCCCTGGCGCGATGCAGGCCAGCCGATCCCCCTCGCCGACGTCAAGCCCGTCTTGCCGTTCGCACCGAGAAACATCATCTGCATCGGCGCCAACTACCGCGACCACTGCATCGAGACCGGCCTGGCCATCCCCGAGAAGCCCGTCGTGTTCGCGAAGTTCAGCAACACGCTGGCGGCCGATGGCGATGCGATCACCTGGCCCGAAGGCTTCACCGAGAAGGTCGACTGGGAAGCCGAACTCGGCGTCGTCATCGGCAAGCGTGCACAGGGCGTGAGCGAGGCCGAGGCGCTCTCGCATGTGTTCGGCTACGTCGCCGCCAACGACGTGAGCGCGCGCGACGTGCAACTGGGCGAGGCGCAATGGGTGCGCGGCAAGTCGCTCGACGGCTTCTGCCCGCTCGCGCCCACCGTCGTCACGCGCGACGAAGTGGCCGACGTGCAATCGCTGGGCATCCGCTGCCTCGTCAACGGCGAGGCCGTGCAGTCGTCCAACACCAGCGAAATGATCTTCTCGGTCGCGTTCCTCATCGCGTACCTCTCGCGCGCCATCACGCTGGAGCCCGGCGACCTGATCCTCACCGGCACGCCCGCCGGCGTCGGCCTGGGCCTCAAGCCGCCACGCTTCCTGAAGCGCGGCGACGTGGTCTCGGTCGAGATCGACGGGCTCGGCGCGGTGACCAACCCGGTCCACGGCGCGGTCGCACGCGGCTAGCCTCCACGGCTTCCAGACAGACATACCTATTCAGGAGACAACAACAATGACAACCACGAGTCCCTACGGCGAACTGGTCACAGGCGCCATCCACAAGGCGCGCTGGCGCCTGCTGCCCATGCTGATCGTCATGTACATCATGTCGATTCTTGATCGCGTGAACGTCGGCTTCGCCAAGCAGGCGCTGCAGATCGACACCGGCCTGAGCAACAGCGCCTTCGCGCTCGGCGCCGGCATCTTCTTCGTGAGCTACGCGATCTTCGAAGTGCCGAGCAACGTGATCCTGTCGCGCGTCGGCCCGCGCATCTGGCTGTGCCGGATCATGGTCACCTGGGGGCTCGTGGCCTCGGCCATGATGTTCGCCACCACCGAGACCTCCTTCTACGTGCTGCGCTTCCTGCTCGGCATCGCGGAGGCGGGCTTCTACCCCGGCGTGCTGCTCACGCTGACCTACTGGTTTCCCGCGAAGGTGCGTGCACAGGCCAACGGCATTTTGCTGTTCGGCTTTGCGGGTGCGCTCGTCATCGGCGGGCCGATCTCCGGTGCGCTGCTCGACATGAACGGCATCGGCGGGCTCAAGGGCTGGGAGTGGATGTTCCTCATCGAGGGCCTGATGGCTGTGGTGGTGGGCATCGTGGCCTTCTTCGTCATCGTCGATCGGCCGCACAACGCGCCCTGGCTCACGAGCGCGCAGCAGAACGCACTGCAGGCCGTGCTCGACCAGGAAGCGGCGGAGAAGTCGGCCGACAGCCCGCAGACCGTGTGGCAGACGCTGTGTAATCCGCGGGTCATGTTCTTCGCGCTGAACTTCTTCATCGTGCAGATCGCCGCCTACGGCCTCATCTTCTATCTCCCGACCCAGGTGGGGCAGATCCTGGGCCAGAAGATCGGCCTCCTGGTCGGCTTCGTCACCAGCATTCCGTGGCTGCTGGCGCTGTTCGTCGTGTACTTCGTCACGCGCTGGTCCGACCGTCACCACGACCGCCGCCGCGTCACCGTGGCCACGCTCTACACGATCTTCGGCGTGTGCGTGTGCCTGTCGGCGCACGGCTCACCGATCTTCGCGATCGCGGCGCTGTCCATCGGCGCGTCGACCTACCTGTCGGGCACGCCGATCTTCTATGCCTTCCTGTCGGAGCGGCTGTCGGGCCTGGGCATTGCCACGGGCATCGCGCTGGTCAACTCCATCGGCAACCTGGGCGGCTTCGTGGCGCCCAACCTGCGGACCTACGTGGAGCAGAACCACGGCGGCTCGGCTGCGGGGCTGTACACGCTGGGCAGCGCGGCGCTGCTGGCCGCGCTGATGCTGGCGCTGATGCCGAAGGGCTGGCGCGTGGCGAAGAAGAGTGGGGCGGCGGCAGCGCCGGCGGCCGTGCTCGACGGCCGGGCACGCGCCTAGTCGTTCAGAAGGCCTGTCGCCAGACGCGCGACAGGGCCTGCCACGCGCAGTCCACCTCCGGCCGCTTGAGCGCGCCGGCCAGGCAGACAAAGCGCAGGTCGCAGCCGATGCTCACGCGGTCGGCAATGACCAGGCCATCGCGCTGGCTGGCCTGCAATGCCAGCGCGTCGCGCGCCAGCGAAATGCCCACGCCGGCGCGCACCAGCGCCAGCATCGACATCTCCTGGTCGGCCTGCGCGGCTTTCTTCAGCACCAGCTTGTGGGCCTGCAGCACCGGCGCCAGCAGCCGCGAGTGCGACGAGGTCGGCGGTGCCAGCACCCACGGCAGGTACGCCAGCTCGGGCCAGTCGCGGCCCAGCACCTGGGGCGCCCAGCCGCTCGGGCCGATCACCTGGTAGTTGAAGCGCGCCAGCACCTGCGAATGGAACAGTTCGCCGTCGTGGCGCCGCGCAACGGGGCGCTGGCCTGCGGCAGGTCGGTGGCCTCGGGGTCGCCGAGGTAGAAGCCGATGTCGAGTTCCTTGTTGAGCAGTTGGGCGAGCACGTCGCCGCTCGTGCCCTGGTGCAGCTCGGTCTCGAGTTCGGGCGCCAGCGCCACCAGTTCGGTGAGGAAGGGGCTGAGGCGGGTGAAGTCGGGGTCGAGGATGGTGCCGATGCGCAGCGAGCCGCGCACGCCGCCCTTGAGCCGCTCGGCGGCCACCGCGAAATCGTTCAGGCTCTCGAGCGCATGCTCCGCGTGGTTGAGCAGCGCCGCGCCGTCGCGCGTGAGCAGCAGGCCGGTGGGTGTGCGCTGGAACAGCTCCAGCTCGACCAGCGCGCCCAGTTCCTTGAGTTGCAGGCTCACGGCCGGCTGCGTGAGGAACAGGCGCTGCGCGCCGCGCGACACCGAGCCCTCGCGGGCCACGGCCACGAAGGCCTGCAGGAGCCGGGGCTCGATCTTCTTCATGCCGCGCCGGGGAAAGGCTGCAGCTGCTTGTACATGACGAAGGCGTCCACGAAGCCCAGCTGCGGATGCCTGAATGCGCCCGGCAAGGTGCCGACGATGGCGAAGCCCATGTGCTGCCACAGCCGCACCGCGCGCTCGTTGGTGGAGACGACGAAGTTGAACTGCATCGCCAGGAAGCCCATGCGCAGGGCCTGCTGCTGCGAGTGTTCGCACAGCGCCGAGGCCACGCCCAGGCCGCGCGCCGCCTCGGACACCACATACCCGCAGTTGCTCACGTGCGCGCCCTGGCCGGGCTGGTTGGGGCGGATCACATAGGTGCCGAGCACGGCGCCTTCGTCGTTGCAGGCCACGAAGGTCAGCGTGGGCACCTTCGTCCACGAGTGGCGGGCCTGTTCTTCCGTCACATCGGGCGGGTAGGTATAGGTGTCGCCGCGGCGGAACGTCGGTTCGAGAACGGCCCAGAGGCTGGGCCAGTCGGTATCGAGGGCTTCGCGGATCTGGATCATGGGGTGATTCGGAAAGGGTGCGGCATGCCAACAAGGATAATCCGCGCCCATGGAAATCATCAGCTTTCTCGTCGACTTCATCCTTCACGTCGACAAACACCTCGAGGCCTTCGTGGTCGCCTACGGCCCCTGGGTCTACGCGCTGCTGTTCCTGATCGTGTTCGTCGAAACCGGCGCGGTGGTCATGCCGTTCCTGCCGGGCGACTCGCTGCTCTTCATCGTCGGCGCGCTGTGCGGCGTGGGGCTCATGAGCTTTCCGCTGGCCTGCGGCATCCTGATCGCGGCGGCCATCCTGGGCGACCAGTGCAACTACTCGATCGGGCGCTACTTCGGGCCCAAGGTGTTCCAGTGGGAGAACTCGCGCTTCTTCAACCGCAAGGCCTTCGATCAGGCCCACAGCTTCTACGAACGCTACGGCGGCATCACCATCGTGCTGGCGCGCTTCATGCCGTTCATTCGCACCTTCGCGCCCTTCGTGGCCGGCGTGGCCGAGATGAACCGCGCGAAGTTCACGGCCTACAACGTGGGCGGTGCGCTCATCTGGGTGCTGGGCATTGCCACCGCGGGCTACTTCTTCGGCAACCTGCCGTTCGTGCGCCAGCACCTGGACAAGATCATCTGGGCGCTGATCTTCGTGCCCGGCCTGCTGGCCATCTTCGGCGCGTGGCGCGCCTCGAAGGCCGAGAAGGCGCGGGCGGCGGCGTCGCAGGCCTGAGCGGCTCGCGGCCCGCCCCAGAAAAAAAACGCGCCGGAGGGCGCGTTTTTTCGTTGAGGGTTGGAAGGATCAATCAGTAGCGCGGCCCGTTGTCCGGGTAGTAGCCACTGCCGCGCGGGTAGCGTTGCTGGTTGTAGTAGTTGCGCTCGTCGACGTTGCGGCCCACCTGGTTGCCGATGATGCCGCCGATGGCCGCGCCGCCGAGCGTGCTGCCCGTGTTGCCGCCGATCGCATGGCCCACCGCCGCGCCGCCGAGTGCGCCAATGCCGGTGCCGAGGTTCTGGTTCGGACCGCTCGCACAACCTGCCAGCGTCATGACCGAAGTGGCAGCTGCAGCGGCGATCCAGAGACGTGTCTTCAACATGAGGTCCACCTTTCGAGAGTGATGGCTCATCATGGTCAAAAGTATGCATTTCGCGGTGTAGGAGCCTGCCGCGCTTGCCTGTGCGCAGGGGCGCGTGTTGCGGAACGCAACGCCTGAAAGCACGTGTGGCTAGGGGGTTCGCGGCTTCGGCGCCTTCTTCTTCGGGGCTTCCAGAGCGCCCGACGACGCGGCCCGCAGGATGCGGCGGAAGGTGGGGCATTCCATGTGGCTGGGCGCGGGGCAGACCGCCGCATGCCGCAGGCCGTCGCGCATCGCCGTGAGCTGGCGGATCGTGCGATCGAGGTCCTGCGCCTTGTCCGCGAGCACCTGCCGGTCGATGCGCGGCTTGCCTTCGGGCGAGAACATGTGGCCGATCTCCTCCAGCGAGAAACCGGCGGCGCGCCCCAGCGCGATGAGCGCCAGCCGCTCCAGCACCTCGGGCGCGAACACGCGGCGCAGGCCGTGCCGGCCGGTCGAGGCGATCAGCCCTTTTTCTTCATAGAAGCGCAGCGTCGAGGCGGGAACGCCGGCGCGTTGCGCGACTTCCGAAATGTCCATGTGCCGGCCCCCTCTTGACTTCAAGTCGACTTGAATTGGCACAGTCTAGCTCTCGCCGCTTGAAGGCACCTGAAGGAAAACGATCATGGACGACACATCCCCCGCCAATGCCGAGCAGGCCGCCTTGTGGAACGGCCACGCCGGCAGCGCCTGGGTCCGGACGCAGGCCGTGCTCGACGCGATGTTCCAGCCGCTCGAAGCACGGCTGAGCGACGCGGTGCGCGCCGTGGGCGCCCACCGCGTGCTCGACGTGGGCTGCGGCACCGGCCGCACGACGCTCGCCGTGGCGCGGCAGCTCGACCCGGCGGGCCAGTGCCTCGGTGTCGATATCTCGGCGCCGATGATCGAGGCGGCGAAGGCCCGCGCCGCGCGCGAGGTGCTCCCGTCGGCCCGCTTCGTTTGCGCCGACGTGCAGGGCCATGCCTTCGAGCCGGCCACGTTCGACACGGTCATCTCGCGCCTGGGCGTGATGTTCTTCGACGACCCCGTGCGGGCTTTCGCGAACCTGCGGCATGCCGCGACGGAGGGCGCGTCCCTGCGCTGCATCGCCTGGCGCGGCGGGGCCGACAACCCGTTCATGACCACGGCCGAGCGCGCCGCCGCGCCGCTGCTGCCCGGCCTGCCGCCGCGCCAGCCGAACGCACCGGGCCAGTTCGCGTTCGCTGACCGCGCGCGGGTCGCGGGCATCCTCGAGGCGAGCGGATGGGGCGAGGTCGACATCCAGCCCTTCGAGGTCGAGTGCGCGTTTCCCGCGACGGCGCTGGTCGACTACTTCACGCGGCTCGGGCCGGTCGGCCTGGTCCTGCAGGAAGTGGATGCCGCGACACGCGCGCAGGTCGTCGAGACGCTGCATGCCGCCTTTGCGCCCTATGTGCAGGGCGACGACGTGCGCTTTGTCGCGGCCTGCTGGATGATCGCGGCGCGCGCGCCGGTGCGGGAGCGCGGCCATGTCTGAGGCCGTCGAATGCGCGTTGCGCACGCTGTGGATCGGCGCCGGCGCGACCGTGGTGATGGACCTGTGGGCCGTGCTGCGCCAGCGCCTGTTCGGCATTCCCTCGCTGGACTACGCGCTCGTGGGCCGCTGGCTCGTGCACCTGACGCGCGGGCGCTTCTTTCACGACCCCATCGGCAAGTCGCCGCGCGTGGCAGGCGAGGGCGTCATCGGGTGGACCGCGCACTACCTGCTCGGCATCGCGTTCGCGGCCGTGCTGCTCGCGGGCTGGGGATTGGAATGGGCGCGCCAGCCGACGCTGGTGCCTGCGTTGATCGTCGGCGTCGGCACCGTGCTCCTGCCGTTCTGCGTGATGCAGCCGGCGATGGGGGCGGGCTTTGCGGCGCGCCGCACGCCGCGCCCGGCGATGGCGCGGTTCCAGAGCGTGGTGACGCACAGCGTCTTCGGCGTCGGCCTTTATCTGGCCGCGTGGGTCGCCCGCGTGGCGGGCTTCTAGCCTAGAGCTGGCGGCTGCGCGCGAGCGGCGGGTTCTGCGCGAAGTAGCGCTGGATGCCGCGCATCAGCGCGTCGGCCAGGTTCTCCTGGTAGTCGGCGCGGCGCAGGTTGGCTTCTTCCTCGGGGTTGCTGATGAAGGCCGTCTCGACCAGCACGCTCGGGATGTCGGGCGCCTTCAGCACCGCGAAGCCGGCCTGCTCGACCTGTGCCTTGTGCAGCCGCGCGCCGATGCCCTTGATCTCGCCGAGCATCGCGCCGCCGAGCTTCAGGCTGTCGTTGATCTGCGCGGTGGTGCTCATGTCGAGCAGCGCGCGCTGCACCTGCGCCTCGTGGTTGCCCACGTTCACGCCGCCGACCTTGTCGGCGTCGTTTTCCTTGTTGGCGAGCCAGCGCGCGGCGCTGCTGGAGGCGCCGCTCTGGCTCAGGGCGAACACGCTGGCGCCGCGCGCGGCGGGCGTGGTGAAGGCGTCGGCGTGGATGCTCACGAACAGGTCGGCCTGCACGCGCCGCGCCTTCTGCACGCGCACGCCCAGCGGCACGAAGAAGTCGGCGTCGCGCGTGAGAAAGGCGCGCATCGGGCTGCCGTTGACGCTGGCCGCGTTGATGCGTTCGCGCAGGCGGTGCGCCACCTGCAGCACGATGTCTTTCTCGCGCGTGCCGTTCGGGCCGATGGCGCCGGGGTCTTCACCGCCATGGCCGGGGTCGAGCGCCACGATGATGATGCGGTCGGTGCGGCTGGCCGTGGCGCGCGGCGGCGGGCCGGGCGGCGTCACGGGCCGAGCCGGGGGCGCCGCGGCCC
>NZ_JBWKXQ010000109.1:0-6756 GCF_059423125.1 Variovorax sp. GW531-E2
TCCTCCCCCGCCGCCTCCGCCACACCCCGTCAGCAGGCCGGCCAGGGCGAGCGCCATCGCGCCGGCGGTGGCGGCCAGGGCCCGCGAGCGCCGCGACGCGTGTGCATTGCGAAAGGCCATCGGGTCCTCCTGGCGTCCGCGGTGACGGACAGTGCTGATCGGTTTTTGTTCGGGGCGCGGGGGCGGGACGCTCGCCCGCTACTGGATGAAGCCCATGCCGCGCGATTCGCGCACCTCGGGCTTGATGCGGTGCTCGGCTTCGAGCTGTTCGAGAAACTCCGCCGCCGAGAACTCGGCCGCGAGGATGTCGGTCTGCCGCTTCACGGCCGCGAAATCGCCCGGGCACAGCTGCGACAGCAGCGCCAGGCGCGCGCGCACCTCGCCGGTGAGCAGGGCCGCGTCGCCCGCAAGCGCCTCGGTGACGAACATGCGCTCACGCTGGGCCGCGGTGAGCGGCATGAACTTGATCTTGAAGGTGAAGCGCCGCAGCGCCGCCTGGTCGAGCCGGTCGAGCAGGTTGGTGGTGCACACGAACACGCCGCGAAAGCGCTCCATGCCCTGCAGCATCTCGTTGACCTCGGTGACCTCGTAGGTACGCTGCGCGCCGCGCCGGTCCTGCAGGAACGAATCGGCCTCGTCGAGCAGCAGCACGGCCTTCTCGGACTCGGCCTCCTTGAACATGGCGGCCATGTTCTGCTCGGTCTCACCGACGTACTTGCTCATGAGGTCGCTGGCCTGCTTGACGATGAGCGGGCGGCCCACGGCCTTGGCGATGTGCTCGGCCAGCGCGGTCTTGCCGGTGCCGGGCGCGCCGTAGAAGCACAGCGTGCCGTGGCCGCGCGCCTTCAACGCCTCGACGATGCGCGGGATCTCGAAGCGGGTTTCGACATGGAGCATGTCCAGGTCGTAGGAGGTGACGCTGCGGCGCTCGGCCGGGCTCTTGTCGAGCGTGCCGAGTGCGAGGTCGGCGTTGCGCAGCTGGCGCTCGATGAGGGCCTCGACCGAAGCCTCGTCGGTCTTCGCCAGGCCGGCAAAGCGCACGGCGGTGCGGATCTGTGCGGGCGTGAGGCCCTTGCGCTCGGCCAGCTTGGCGGTGAAGGCCTCGGACACGACCACGCCTTCGAGCGTCTTCTTCACGAGCTGCTCGCGCGCGCCGGGCGGCGGCGACTTGAGCTCCAGGTGGTAGGCGAAGCGGCGGCGGAAGGCGGGATCGATCTGCTCGATGCGGTTGGTGACCCACAGCGTGGGCACGGGGTTGGCCTCGAGGATCTGGTTGACCCAGGCCTTGCCGCTCACGCTGCCGCTGGCGGGCGCGGGGACCTGCTCGGCGCGCGCCATGAACTGCGCGGCCTCGGTGCTGATGGGCGGGAACACATCTTCGACCTCGTCGAACAACAGCGCGGCCTGCGCGCTGCCCTTGAGGAAGACCTGCGCGATCTGCAGCGAGCGGTAGCGGTCACGGCCGCTGAGCGAGTTGCCGTCGCGGTCGGCGTACTCGACCTCGAAGAGCTCAAGGCCCGCGGCCTGCGCGACCACCTTGGCCAGCTCGGTCTTGCCGGTGCCGGGTGGGCCGTAAAGCAGCACGTTGACGCCGGGCTCCTTGCGCGCGACGGCCGCGCGCAGCAGCGTGACGAGCATCTGTGCGTCTTCCTGCACGAAGGAGAAGTCGTGCGGCGTGAGCGCGCTCTTGGCCGAGGGCCGCGTGAACACGGCCATCAGCTCGTTGTGGTCGCGGTACTCGCGCATCAGCACGGGCGGCAGCTTCTCGCTGACCTTCATGAGGTCGGCGAGGTCGGTGATGTTGTGCTCGGAGATGAGGTTCTCGACGAGGCCGATGCGCTCCAGCCGCGAGCCCGCGCGCAGCGCCTCGCCCACTTCGCTCGCGTTGACGCCCGCGATGTCGGCGATGGCGGCGTAGGCCTCGGGCGCGTTGTTGACCTTGAACTCGACCAGCAGCGAGCGCAGGTCGCGCTGGTAGCGCGCGAGCGTGCCGTACAGCAGCAGCGCGCGCTCGGCCTTGTTGAGTTGCAAGAGGCCCGCGAGCGCATCGATGTTCTTCTCGACCAGCGTCGACTGCTTGCGCAGCGCGTGCGTGAGCCAGTCGCGCGTGACGGCCAGCACCGAGAGCAGGTCTTTGGGCTGGTCTTTCGCGTACTCGTCGAGGTAGAAGAACAGCGTGCCTTCTTCATACGGGCCGCGCCACACGCCGTGGCGTTCGAGCAGCGTGCGGCCGTCGAAATCTTCGACGCCCTTCCACGCTTCGTTGCCCGCACAGCGGCGGCCCAGGAACTCGCGCAATCGCTGCAGCACCGCGGCGGGCCACACGAGGTGACGCCCGGTGAGCGAGAGCAATCCGTTGATATCGCGCCGCACATTGAAGCGCGGCCCCTGCTTGGCGGCGAGCGTGAGCACGAAGTGCGAGCACATGAGCTCGAGCACCGGTGCTTCCTTGAGGCCGGGCGAAGGCAAGGCCTGCCCGCGCACCGCAGCAGCCACCACATCGACACCCGCACGCTTGACCATCAGGCAACCTCCTGCGAGGAAATACTTGGAGCGACCATAACGCAGACTTTTGGCTTCGGGAAGACGCCGAAAGAGTAAAAACCCTGATCCGCTGGATTCCAGCCACAATGCGCGCCATGGTCGGAATCGAAGCTATCCGTCGCGCCGCGGCGCGCCTGCAGGGCCAGGTGCTCAACACGCCCTGCGTGGAGTCGCGCACGCTCTCTGAAATCGTGGGTGCGCAGGTGTTCCTCAAGTTCGAGAACCTGCAGTTCACGTCCTCCTTCAAGGAGCGCGGAGCGTGCAACAAGCTGGTCGATCTGTCCGAAGGCGGCACGCGCGGCGTGATCGCCATGTCGGCCGGCAACCATGCGCAGGGTGTGGCTTATCACGCGCAGCGGCTGGGCCTGCGCGCACTCATCGTGATGCCGCGCTTCACGCCCGGCGTGAAGATCGAGCGCACGCGCGGCTTCGGCGCCGAGGTGGTGCTGCACGGCGACACGCTCGACGCGGCGCGCGCCCATGCGCTGGCACTGGCCGAGCGCGAAGGCCTGACCTTCGTGCACCCGTACGACGACGAAGCCATCATTGCCGGCCAGGGCACGATCGCGCTCGAGATGCTCGACGCCGTGCCCGACCTCGACACGCTGGTGGTGGCAGTCGGCGGCGGCGGGCTCATCGCCGGCATGGCCGTCGCGGCGCGCGAGATCAAGCCCGGCATCGAGATCGTCGGCGTGCAGACGCAGCGCTTTCCGGCGATGGTGAATGCCGTCAAGGGCACGCACCACGCGCAGGGCACGAGCACGATCGCCGAAGGCATCGCGGTCGGCACGCCCGGCGTGCTGACGCGGGAGATCATCGCCGCCAAGGTCGACGACCTGCTGCTGGTGGACGAAGGCGACATCGAGCAGGGCGTGCTGATGCTGCTGGAGATCGAAAAGACCCTGGTCGAAGGCGCGGGCGCGGCCGGCCTGGCGGCGCTGATCCGCCACCCGGAACGCTTTCGCGGCAAGCGCGTGGGCCTGGTGCTGTCGGGCGGCAACATCGATCCGCTGCTGCTCGCGGCCATCATCGAGCGTGGCATGGTGCGCGCCGGGCGGCTCGCCCGGGTGCGCGTCAGCGCGCGCGACGTGCCGGGCTCGCTGGCCCAGATCACGGCCACTGTGGCCGAAGCGGGCGCTAACGTCGACGAGGTGCACCACCAGCGCGCCTTCACCATGCTGGCGGCGCAGAATGTCGACGTCGAGCTGGTGCTGCAAACGCGCGGCCGAGCCCACCTGGCGAGCGTGTTGAGTGCCCTGAAAGACGCCGGTTTCGAAGCGGTGGAGCAGCACTGAGGGCTCCTCGCAACCCCCTAGACCCGCTGACGGCGCCTCGCCGGTAAAATGGCGGGAGTTTTGTCATTTGCGGTTGACTGCATTTGATGCGTTGTCATTTGCGTATTCGAGGTATTTCCCGATGTCCCATCCCACCCCCGCCGAGCACGGCCACGCTGCCGCCGCCGAACATGACGCCGTCGAATCGGTCGTTCACCTGATGCCGCTCGTGCTCCCGCTGGCTGGCGGCGTGCTGATGCTGCTGCTGGCGTCGATCGCCGTTTTTCTCGCCTGAACTGACAGGCTTTCGCGCTTTTGTCCGCGGGCTGTGCGGCCCGCGTTGACGCAATCTCCCGAAGCGAAACGTTTTCTCAAACGGACCTCCGTGCCTGGTCAGGCGCGGCGCCCCGTTCGGAAAGACGATTTTTCAACTTAGGAGATTTCCGATGAACGCACCCACGATGAAGGGCCTTCCCATTCAGGCGCCCTCATACGTCAAGAACGCCAAGCTGATCGCCTGGGTGGCCGAGATGGCCGCGCTGTGCAAACCCGACGCCATCCACTGGTGCGACGGCAGCAAGGAAGAATACGACCGCCTCTGCCAGCAACTGGTCGACGCCGGCACCTTCAAGAAACTGAACCCCGCCAAGCGCCCGGGCTCGTTCCTCGCGATGTCCGATCCGAGCGACGTGGCACGCGTCGAAGACCGCACCTTCATCTGCTCCGCACAGAAGGAAAACGCCGGCCCCACCAACAACTGGATGGCCCCGGCCGAAATGCGCGCGACGCTGCAGCCCCTGTTCGACGGCTGCATGAAAGGCCGCACCATGTACGTGGTGCCGTTCAGCATGGGTCCGCTGGGCTCGCCCATTGCGCACATCGGCATCGAGCTGTCCGACAGCCCCTACGTGGCCGTCAACATGCGCATCATGACCCGCATGGGCAAGGCCGTGTACGAAGTGCTGGGCACCGATGGCGAGTTCGTGCCGTGCGTCCACACCGTGGGCGCACCGCTCGAGGCCGGCCAGAAGGACGTGACCTGGCCCTGCAACACCACCAAGTACATCGTTCACTACCCCGAAACGCGCGAGATCTGGAGCTATGGCTCGGGCTACGGCGGCAACGCGCTGCTGGGCAAGAAGTGCTTCGCGCTGCGCATCGCCTCGAACATGGGCCGCGACGAAGGCTGGCTGGCCGAGCACATGCTGATCCTCGGCGTGACCAGCCCTGAAGGCAAGAAGCACCACGTGGCCGCCGCCTTCCCGAGCGCCTGCGGCAAGACCAACTTCGCGATGCTGATCCCGCCGGCGGGCTTCGACGGCTGGAAGGTCACGACCATCGGTGACGACATCGCCTGGATCAAGCCGCAAGCCGACGGCACGCTGCGCGCCATCAACCCCGAAGCCGGCTACTTCGGCGTGGCCCCGGGCACCAACGACCTGACCAACCCGAACTGCATGGCCAGCCTGCACCGTGACGTGATCTTCACGAACGTGGCGCTGACCGACGACGGCGACGTCTGGTGGGAAGGCATGGGCGACGCGCCCGCGCATTGCATCGACTGGCAAGGCAAGGAGTGGACTCCGCAGATCGCCAAGGAAACCGGCGCCAAGGCCGCCCACCCGAACGCGCGCTTCACCGTCGCCGCCACCAACAACCCCGCGCTCGACGAAGCCTGGGACGATCCGAAGGGCGTGAAGATCGACGCCTTCATCTTCGGCGGCCGCCGTTCGACGACCGTGCCGCTGGTCACCGAAGCCCGCAACTGGGTCGAAGGCGTCTATATGGCCGCCACGATGGGCTCGGAAACCACCGCTGCGGCCGCCGGCCAGCAGGGCGTGGTGCGCCGCGATCCGTTCGCCATGCTGCCGTTCATGGGCTACAACATGAGCGACTACTTCCAGCACTGGCTCGACCTGGGCAAGAAGCTGCAAGCCTCGGGCGCCCAGCTGCCGAAGATCTACACGACCAACTGGTTCCGCAAGGGCGCGGACGGCAAGTTCGTCTGGCCAGGCTACGGCGAGAACATGCGCGTGCTGAAGTGGATGATCGACCGCGTGGAAGGCAAGGCGACGGAAGGTGTCGAGCACATCACCGGCGTGAGCCCGCGTTATGAAGATCTGAACTGGACTGGCCTGGATTTCAGCGCCGAGCAGTTCGCTACCGTCACGAGCATCGACAAGGCGGCCTGGCAGGCTGAGCTGAAGCTGCACACGGAGCTGTTCCAGCAGTTGGCGCACCATCTGCCGAAGGAACTGCCGGAGACGAAGGCTGCGATTGAGCAGCGGCTGGCGGCTTAAGTAAGCTCTTCTCGCGGGCTCATGAAGCCTGCGAAGTGCGGGTTTTGAAGGCCCAATAGAAAGCCCGATGAGTTCATCTCATCGGGCTTTTTTTTGTTTTGGACGCAGGTCAATTGTCGCCGCGGCAGGTGATTCCAGGGCATGGCGGCGTTTTCGCCGATGTCGAGCGCGCGTTGCAGACGGCGCGCAAGCGTTTAGCTGGCTTGGAGCGCGACCCAGTGAAGCACGCACGCCATGCGATGAAGGTGCTGATGAAGTTCAAGCTTCTGGAGCTGCACGCGGTGCCACACGCTGAGTCGGATGCGTGGCTAGCTGGGACGCCGTATTTCGAGCTGATCCGGGCTCGATTCTTTGCCGATGCGTCGCTGGTCGATCTGACGGGAGACCTGTTGTCGGAGCTGATTGCAGTTGGCGCAGCACAGTCCGATGCTTTGGGAGTTCGCAACGCCTGATTGGCGGATGTTCGCTGCAATAAAAATGCGCCTTCTCGTTCGAGTTGGCGCTTTTTCTTTGTCTGTCTATCTGCTTGCCCGTGCTTTGCGAGCTCTTTGTCCTTGCTTTGCGCAAAGCAAAAAACCCCAGTCATTGCTGACTGGGGTTTTCTGGGCTGTAAGAGCCTGACGATGACCTACTTTCAC
>NZ_JBWKXQ010000110.1:0-5569 GCF_059423125.1 Variovorax sp. GW531-E2
TGATCAAAGTTATAGGGTCAAGCCGCACGAGCAATTAGTATCAGTTAGCTTAACGCATTACTGCGCTTCCACACCTGACCTATCAACGTCCTGGTCTTGAACGACTCTTTAGGGGGCTCAAGGCCCCGGCAGATCTCATCTTGAAACGAGTTTCCCGCTTAGATGCTTTCAGCGGTTATCTCTTCCACACTTAGCTACTCGGCAATGCCACTGGCGTGACAACCGATACACCAGAGGTGTGTCCACTCCGGTCCTCTCGTACTAGGAGCAGGCTTCCTCAAATCTGCAGCGCCCACGGAAGATAGGGACCAAACTGTCTCACGACGTTTTAAACCCAGCTCACGTACCTCTTTAAATGGCGAACAGCCATACCCTTGGGACCGGCTACAGCCCCAGGATGAGATGAGCCGACATCGAGGTGCCAAACACCGCCGTCGATATGAACTCTTGGGCGGTATCAGCCTGTTATCCCCAGAGTACCTTTTATCCGTTGAGCGATGGCCCTTCCATACAGAACCACCGGATCACTATGTCCTGCTTTCGCATCTGCTCGACTTGTCAGTCTCGCAGTTAAGCACGCTTATGCCATTGCACTATCGTCACGATGTCCGACCGTAACTAGCGTACCTTCGAACTCCTCCGTTACGCTTTGGGAGGAGACCGCCCCAGTCAAACTGCCTACCATGCACTGTCCCCGATCCAGATAATGGACCTAGGTTAGAACCTCAAACACACCAGGGTGGTATTTCAACGTTGGCTCCACAAGATCTAGCGACCCTGCTTCAAAGCCTCCCACCTATCCTACACAGATCTGTTCAAAGTCCAATACAAAGCTACAGTAAAGGTTCATGGGGTCTTTCCGTCTTTCCGCGGGGAGATTGCATCATCACAAACATTTCAACTTCGCTGAGTCTCAGGAGGAGACAGTGTGGCCATCGTTACGCCATTCGTGCAGGTCGGAACTTACCCGACAAGGAATTTCGCTACCTTAGGACCGTTATAGTTACGGCCGCCGTTTACTGGGACTTCAATCAAGAGCTTGCACCCCATCATTTAATCTTCCAGCACCGGGCAGGCGTCACACCCTATACGTCCACTTTCGTGTTTGCAGAGTGCTGTGTTTTTAATAAACAGTCGCAGCCACCGATTTTTTGCAACCCATTCATGCTTCGTTGTTCACTACACACTAATAGGGCACACCTTCTTCCGAAGTTACGGTGTCAATTTGCCGAGTTCCTTCTCCTGAGTTCTCTCAAGCGCCTTAGAATACTCATCTCGCGCACCAGTGTCGGTTTGCGGTACGGTCGTTGTTAGCTGAAGCTTAGTGGCTTTTCCTGGAACCTCGTTCAGTCACTTCACGGACAAGTCCGCTCGATCGTTGGCCTCGGTATATGTGCACCGGATTTGCCTAATGCACGCCTACATCCAACTAAACCAGAATAATCCAATAACTGGATGACCTATTAAGATCCGTCCCCACATCGCACTAACAATCGGTACAGGAATATTGACCTGTTTCCCATCAGCTACGCATCTCTGCCTCGCCTTAGGGGCCGACTCACTCTACGCCGATGAACGTTGCGTAGAAAACCTTGCGCTTACGGCGAGGGGGCTTTTCACCCCCTTTAACGCTACTCATGTCAGCATTCGCACTTCTGATACCTCCAGCACGCTTTACAACGCACCTTCACAGGCTTACAGAACGCTCTCCTACCACTTGCAATAAATTGCAAATCCGCAGCTTCGGTAACTGGCTTAGCCCCGTTACATCTTCCGCGCAGGACGACTCGATCAGTGAGCTATTACGCTTTCTTTAAATGATGGCTGCTTCTAAGCCAACATCCTGACTGTTTTAGCCTTCCCACTTCGTTTCCCACTTAGCCAATTTTAGGGACCTTAGCTGGCGGTCTGGGTTGTTTCCCTCTTGAGTCCGGACGTTAGCACCCGGTGCTCTGTCTCCCAAGCTGTACTCATCGGTATTCGGAGTTTGCCTTGGTTTGGTAAGTCGCCATGACCCCCTAGCCAAAACAGTGCTCTACCCCCGATGGTAATACTTGAGGCACTACCTAAATAGTTTTCGGAGAGAACCAGCTATTTCCAAGTTTGTTTAGCCTTTCACCCCTATCCACAGCTCATCCGCTAGTTTTGCAACACTAGTCGGTTCGGACCTCCAGTACCTGTTACGGCACCTTCATCCTGGCCATGGATAGATCACTTGGTTTCGGGTCTACACCCAGCGACTGATCGCCCTATTCGGACTCGATTTCTCTACGGCTTCCCTATTCGGTTAACCTTGCCACTGAATGTAAGTCGCTGACCCATTATACAAAAGGTACGCAGTCACCCTTGCGGGCTCCTACTTTTTGTAAGCACGCGGTTTCAGGATCTATTTCACTCCCCTCCCGGGGTTCTTTTCGCCTTTCCCTCACGGTACTAGTTCACTATCGGTCAATGATGAGTATTTAGCCTTGGAGGATGGTCCCCCCATATTCAGACAGGATTTCTCGTGTCCCGCCCTACTTGTCGTTAGCTCAGTACCACACAGGTCATTTCACGTACGGGGCTATCACCCGCTATGGCCAGCCTTTCCAAGCTGTTCCGTTATGTCTTGTGCTATCACTAACAGGCTTCTCCGATTTCGCTCGCCACTACTTTCGGAATCTCGGTTGATGTCTTTTCCTCGAGCTACTGAGATGTTTCAGTTCACCCGGTTCGCCTCGCATGACTATGTATTCATCATGCGATACCTTTGCAGGTGGGTTTCCCCATTCGGAAATCTCCGGATCAAAGCTAATTTGCCAGCTCCCCGAAGCTTATCGCAGGCTATCACGTCCTTCGTCGCCTATCATTGCCAAGGCATCCACCACGTGCTCTTATTCACTTGACCCTATAACTTTGACGTTTCTTGCGAAACTACAAAATCATCTCAAGGAATATGTCAGGTCTTTCACCTGACGCGTTATGCCGTACTTCCAATATCGATTTGACTCGAAATTGAAGTTTCTTTTGACGCAATCAAAAATTCTATGTTGCTGATGGCACGGTCTGCACTAAACCTTTACGAATGTGCAGTTTCCATCAGCAACGCTGATTCGACTCTATGAATTTTTAAAGAACAGCCGATTGATCAAGAGATCCTGATCAACAACAAAGAAGCCTCATGCTTTCGCAGGAAGCTGCTTTGGTGTTGAATAAGTATCGAAGTTATTGGTGGAGGATGACGGGATCGAACCGACGACCCCCTGCTTGCAAAGCAGGTGCTCTCCCAGCTGAGCTAATCCCCCTCAAACTCTCACACGAGATATCAGAAGATTTGGTGGGTCTAGTTGGGCTCGAACCAACGACCCCCGCCTTATCAAGACGGTGCTCTAACCAGCTGAGCTACAGACCCATTCGCCAATCATCTTCAAAATTGAAGACAACCGACTTCTTCCAACAACCGATAAGTGTGGGCGTTTAAATTAAATTGCTTGTTTCCAGAAAGG
The DNA here is from genome assembly GCF_059423125.1 of Variovorax sp. GW531-E2. Lineage (NCBI taxonomy): Bacteria > Pseudomonadati > Pseudomonadota > Betaproteobacteria > Burkholderiales > Comamonadaceae > Variovorax > Variovorax sp. GW531-E2. The sequence goes on from NZ_JBWKXQ010000110.1 coordinate 3,486, forward strand.
AGGTGATCCAGCCGCACCTTCCGATACGGCTACCTTGTTACGACTTCACCCCAGTCACGAACCCTGCCGTGGTAATCGCCCTCCTTGCGGTTAAGCTAACTACTTCTGGCAGAACCCGCTCCCATGGTGTGACGGGCGGTGTGTACAAGACCCGGGAACGTATTCACCGTGACATTCTGATCCACGATTACTAGCGATTCCGACTTCACGCAGTCGAGTTGCAGACTGCGATCCGGACTACGACTGGTTTTATGGGATTAGCTCCCCCTCGCGGGTTGGCAACCCTTTGTACCAGCCATTGTATGACGTGTGTAGCCCCACCTATAAGGGCCATGAGGACTTGACGTCATCCCCACCTTCCTCCGGTTTGTCACCGGCAGTCTCATTAGAGTGCCCAACTGAATGTAGCAACTAATGACAAGGGTTGCGCTCGTTGCGGGACTTAACCCAACATCTCACGACACGAGCTGACGACAGCCATGCAGCACCTGTGTTACGGTTCTCTTTCGAGCACTAAGCCATCTCTGGCGAATTCCGTACATGTCAAAGGTGGGTAAGGTTTTTCGCGTTGCATCGAATTAAACCACATCATCCACCGCTTGTGCGGGTCCCCGTCAATTCCTTTGAGTTTCAACCTTGCGGCCGTACTCCCCAGGCGGTCAACTTCACGCGTTAGCTTCGTTACTGAGTCAGTGAAGACCCAACAACCAGTTGACATCGTTTAGGGCGTGGACTACCAGGGTATCTAATCCTGTTTGCTCCCCACGCTTTCGTGCATGAGCGTCAGTACAGGTCCAGGGGATTGCCTTCGCCATCGGTGTTCCTCCGCATATCTACGCATTTCACTGCTACACGCGGAATTCCATCCCCCTCTACCGTACTCTAGCTATGCAGTCACAGATGCAGTTCCCAGGTTGAGCCCGGGGATTTCACAACTGTCTTACATAACCGCCTGCGCACGCTTTACGCCCAGTAATTCCGATTAACGCTTGCACCCTACGTATTACCGCGGCTGCTGGCACGTAGTTAGCCGGTGCTTATTCTTACGGTACCGTCATTAGCCTTCTGTATTAGAAAAGACCGTTTCGTTCCGTACAAAAGCAGTTTACAACCCGAAGGCCTTCATCCTGCACGCGGCATGGCTGGATCAGGCTTTCGCCCATTGTCCAAAATTCCCCACTGCTGCCTCCCGTAGGAGTCTGGGCCGTGTCTCAGTCCCAGTGTGGCTGGTCGTCCTCTCAGACCAGCTACAGATCGAAGGCTTGGTGAGCCTTTACCTCACCAACTACCTAATCTGCCATCGGCCGCTCCATTCGCGCAAGGTCTTGCGATCCCCTGCTTTCATCCGTAGATCGTATGCGGTATTAGCACAGCTTTCGCTGCGTTATCCCCCACGATTGGGCACGTTCCGATGTATTACTCACCCGTTCGCCACTCGCCGCCAGGATTGCTCCCGCGCTGCCGTTCGACTTGCATGTGTAAGGCATGCCGCCAGCGTTCAATCTGAGCCAGGATCAAACTCTATAGTTCGATCTTGATTTTTGCGCCTGACCTCGCGGTCAAGCAAAACTCATAAAAAAAGAATTAAAGTGAACTTCACTTCTATCTCATGAGCGTTTTAAGTCTTGCGACTTGTTCCGAAGAACTTACGCAATTACCTTCAAACGCCCACGCTTATCGGCTGTAATTTTTTAACGATCACCGAAGCAACTTATCGTTTACTTCGTTTTGCTTGCTGCGATCAGCGAAGCCTTGTAGTCTAACACGATTTTTTAAGTATCGTCAAACTTTTTTCGCTTTCTTCAACTTCTTTTTCACATCCCGAATCTTTCGATTCAAGCTGCTGAAGTTGTTTTCAGCGGAGCCTTCGATTATGCACTGTTTTTCAACATCGCGTCAACTTTCGAAGACTTTTTTCGCTTTCCACTTCTTCTTTCCTGCAACCCGAACCTTTCAGCTCAAGTCGCTGAAGTTGTTTCCAGCGAAGCCTTCGATTATGCACTGTTTTTTCAAACCGCGTCAACTTTCGAAGACTTTCTTCACCACCCACAACCAACGCTCCTGAGAGCACCAGTCGCTTCGAA
>NZ_JBWKXQ010000111.1:0-5466 GCF_059423125.1 Variovorax sp. GW531-E2
AATCAAGGAGGAGGGGCGAAGCCCCGGGGGACATTCGCGGAGGGAAGTACCCGGTGGCCTGTGCACGCGCCCTGAACAGCAGCCCCAAGAACACGAACACCTCATGACACAGCCCCTGACACCCCGAGCCGCCTGGGTCATGGTCCTCGCCCTCTGCGCAGGGGTTGCGCTCAGCCAGGCCTTCCGCACCGTCGGCGCCATCATGGCGAGCCCGCTGCAGTCCGACTTTCATCTTTCCGCCCAAGCCCTCGGCATCTTCTCGGGCGCCTTTCACTTCGCGTTCGGCGCGATGCAGCTCTTCATGGGCATCGGCATCGACCTGCACGGCGTGCGCCGTACCGTGCTCGTGGCCTTCCCGGTCGCGATCGCGGGCGCGCTGCTGTCGGCCGTGTCGCCGAACTACCTCGTGCTCGTGGCCGGGCAGGCGCTGATCGGCGTCGGCTGCGCACCGGCCTTCCTGGTGTGCACGGTGTTCATCGCGCGGCACTTTCCGGCGGCGCGTTTCGCCACCGTGTCGGGCCTGGTGCTGGCCATCGGCGGCCTGGGCATGCTGGCCACGGGCACGCCGCTCGCGTGGCTGGTGCAGGCCTACTCGTGGCGCGCGGGCTTCCTGGTGCTTGCGCTGGCGTCTGCCTTGGCCTGGCTCGCGATCTGGCGCTGGGTGCACGAGCCCGCATCGGCGGTGCCGCAGAAGAAAGAGTCGATTCCCGAAGCCGTGCGCCAGTTCGGCGCGCTGTTCGCCATGCCGCACACGCTCGGCATCATGGTGCTGGGTGCGGTGACGTACGCGGCCTTCATCTCGCTGCGCGGGCTGTGGTTGGGCCCGCTGATGATGGAGCGCCACGGCTACTCGTTGGTGCAAAGCGGCAACGTCGCACTCGCGGTGTCGGTGATCGCGCTGTTCGGCTCGCCGCTGTTCGGCCGCTTCGACCGCGACGGCGCCGCGCGCCGCCGCTGGATCGTGGCCTGCGGCCTTTTCTACGCCGGCCTGTTCGCGCTCATCGCCGTGGTGCATTCCGCCTGGCTGGACATCGCGGGCATGGTGCTCATCGGCGTGCTCTCGGGCTTCATCGTCTGGCAGTACGCCGACGTGCGCGTGGCCTACCCGGCCGCGCTCACGGGCCGTGCGATGGCCGTCTTCACCATGGCGATGTTCCTGGGCGTCGCGTTCATGCAGTGGGGCACGGGCGTGGCGGCCTCGGTGGCCGCGGCGCACGGCGGCGATCCGCTGACCGCCGTGCTGGCGGTCATTGCTGCGCTGCTGGTGATCGGCATTGCGGCCTTCGCGTGGCTGCCCGCGCCGAAGGCGGCCTCCGTCAGATCTTGAAGGCGCGCTGGATGTCCGGCCGCACCAGGTCGGCGTACTCGCGGTGCTTGCGGATGTAGCCCGCGATGAACTGGCACACCGGAATCACATGCCGCCCGGCGGCGCGCGCCTCGTCGAGCACGTGCCTCGCAATGCCCGAGCCCACGCCCTTGCCCTCATGCTCGGGCAGCACCTCGGTGTGCGTGAACATGATCGCGTCGGTCAGCAGGTTGTACTCGGCATAGGCCGCGAGCTTGCCGTCGAGCGCGGCTTCGTAGCGGTGCTGCGCTTCGTTGTTCGTGAAGGTGAGGGCGGTCGAAGAAGAAGTGGTCATGAGGGTTGGCGTGCGAGAAAAGTGGCGAGGTTGGCGGCGGCGGTGGCGCGCACCTTGTTGCGCAGCATCGGCGTCCAGCCCAGCAGCAGGCCCGGCGTGCCCAGCGCCTGCCGCGACCAGGTCCAGAACGGGAAGCTGTCGCGGTGCGTGGCGATCAGGCCGTCGGGCGTGAAGGTGAAGCGCGCGTCGATGCTGTTGTCGACCAGGCGGCCGGTGGCGCTGAAGCGGTAGTGGGCGTCCCAGTGCGCGCTGCCGGTGCGGCCGTCGGCCTGCACGTCGCGCCAGCTCAGGCGCCACACGTCGGCGCCCTTGGCCTTCGTGGCCTCACAGAGCATGCGCCACATGCCGCCGATCTCGCGCCGGCCGCGCAGCGAAAAGGCCTCGTCGTCGAACACCGCGTCGGGCGCGTAGCAGGCGGCCATGGTGGCGGCGTCGAGCTTGGAGAACGCGCTGTAGAAGCGCTCGATGGTCGGGGCGTGGGTGGCTGCGGTCATGGGGCCTCGCGGTGGTGGTGCCAGATCATCGCCGGGATGCGGCGCGCAAGGAAGCGCATGGGTGATTCCGGGTGCCCGGCATTAACATGCGCCCCGATGCCGGTCCTTGCAGGGCCGGCGCCCTGGCGGTGGGTGCAGAAAAAATAGTCCAACAGTCGCCCCGCCCCGCGCACACAACCCAAGGGGACGCATCCATGGCCGAGGTGATCAACGACTGGCAGTTCGTCGAGGCCGTCATGGCCGCCCGCACGCTCGAGGAGGTCGCGCAGGTCAACCGCCGCGCGATGCGGGCGATGGGCTTCAACCACGGCGCCTACGTGCTCAAGCGCCCGGTGCCCGCGCCCCGTGCCGACGCGCCCGCGCAGGACGCGCTGGTGTTCTTCCACGACCTGCCCCCGGCGTGGGCCCGCACCCGCTACGAGTCCCTGCGCAGCAACGCCGGCGAGCAGGCCGACGCCCGCGTGCAGCATGTGCGCGCCGGCATGCCGGCCACCGCGTGGAGCTGGCTCGGGCAGGTGAGCCACACGCGCGCCGACATCGGGCAGCGCGCCCGCAGCCTGCTGCGCAGCGCCGGCGAGCACGGGCTGAAGGCGGGGCTGACTGTGCCGCTGTGGACGCCCGGCATCGACTGGGCCTTCATGACCCTGACCACCGACGCCACCGCCGACCTGCGCGAACTGCGTGCAACGTTGGCGCCGATGAACTACTTCGCCTCCTGCCTGCATTCGACCGTGCGCCGGCTGCAGGGCGACGCGAAGGTGCCGGTGCTGAGTGCGCGCCAGCGCGAGGTGCTGCACTGGGTGGCCGTGGGCAAGTCGACCTGGGAAATCTCCGAGATCCTGCACATCAGCGAACGCACCGTGTACTTCCACCTCGTGGGCGCCGCCCGCAAGCTCGACACGCAGGGCCGCACCGCCACCTGCGCGCGGGCGCTGGCGCTGGGCCTGCTCACGCCCTGAGCCGGCCCGACCTACCCCTGTCGGAAACGACAGGGGGCTGCGTGGCGCCGCGCGGGGCGGTGCTGCAATCGGCCACGGGCAGGCCGTGTGTCACGCGCCCGATGCTTCAACCGATCGAGCCCATGAGAGAACGCAGAAATTTCGTGCGCCTGCTGGGCGGCGGCCTCGCGGTGGCGGCGGGCGCCACGGCCCTGGCCACCTGGTGGCTCCACGCCGACGTGCCGGCCGCCGCCTTCGAGATCTGGAACGGACCGGGCGACGAGCCCGACGTGCGCAAGCGCGCCGTCGCCTATGCCGTCACCGCGCCCACGGCCTACAACGGCCAGCCGTGGCGGGTCGACCTGCGCGAGCCCGACGCCATCGTGCTGCACGCCGACCGCGCCCGCGTGCAGCCCGCCACCGACCCCTTCGGCCGCCAGCTCATGATCGGCCACGGCGCGTTCATCGAGCTGCTGGTGATGGCGCTGGCCCAGCAGGGCGTGCAGGCGCGCGTGCAGCTGTGGCCGCAGGGCGAGCTGGTGGGTGATGCGCCGCAGCAGTGGCCCGACCTGCCGGTGGCGCGGCTCACGCTGTCGCGCGGCGGCACGCCCGATCCGCTGTTCGCGCAGGTGCTGCGGCGGCGCACGCCCAAGCAGCGCTTCGACACCGGCCGCGCGGTGTCGGCCGACATGCTGCAGGGGCTCACCGCGGCCGTGGCCTCGGGGGCGGGCGGGGGCGTGCAATCGGCCGGCACGGTCGACATGGCCCGCGTGCTGCCGCTGCGCAAGCTGTGCGCGGCGGCGGCGCGCGTGGAGCTGGTCACGCCCCACACCGCGCGCGAGAACCTGCGCCTGCTGCGCATCGGGCCGCAGGAAATCCTGGCGCACCGCGACGGCTTCTCGCTCAACGACCCGGCGCTGCGCATGGCGGTCGCGCTGGGCCGCTTCGACCGCGAGGTGCCGGCCGCCGAAGACAGCCTCTCCTTCCGGCAGACGCTGCGGATGTTCGAGGACCAGGCCCACACGGCGATGGGCTTCGTCTGGATCAGCACCGGCGGCAACAGCCGCAGCGAGCAGATCGCCGCGGGCCGCGCCTACGTGCGCCAGCAGCTGCGCGCCACCGACCTGGGCCTGGGCATGCAGCCCATGAGTCAGCCGCTCGAAGAATTTCCGGAGATGGCGCCGCACCACGCGGCGGCGCACGACATGCTGATCGGCGCCGCGCCGTCGCGCCATGCGCGCAGCCCGACCGTGCAGATGATGTGCCGCCTGGGCTTTCCGACGGCGCCGGTGCCGCCCGCGCCGCGCCGGCCGGTCGGCGATTTCATGCAGGCCTGAACAGCCCGCGCGCGATCAGCGCGCCAGCAGCTGGACCAGCGTCTGCAGCGCGTAGTGCACCGTGGCCGCGCGCACCGTGGCGCGGTCGCCGTCGAAGCGGCGGCGCTCGGTGCGCACCTGCCCGTCGACCGACCAGCCGAACCACACGGTGCCCACCGGCTTGTCGGGCGAGCCGCCCGCGGGGCCGGCCACGCCGGTCACGGCCACGGCCGCGCGCGCCGGCGCGCCGCGGGCAATGGCACCCTCGGCCATCGCGCGCGCCACGGGCTCGCTCACGGCGCCGTGGGCCTCGATGAGCGCGGCGTCCACGCCCAGCATCTCGGTCTTGGCGGCGTTCGAGTAGGTGACGAAGCCGCGCTCGAACCACACGCTGGAGCCCGCCAGGTCGGTGCAGGCGCCGGCGATCAGGCCGCCGGTGCAGCTTTCGGCGGTGGCCATCATCCAGCCCCGGGCCTGCAGCCGCTCGGCCAGCGTCGCGACGAGCGCGGGGACGTCCTGTTCGGCCAAGGCGGGGGAAGCAGAAGGTTCCATCGGGTTCACCATGCGCGCCACAGCGCAATGACCAGCAGCGTGCAGAAGGCCGCCACCAGGTCGTCCAGAAGAATGCCGAAGCCGGCGCGCCACCACTGCACCCGCGCGGGGTCGTGCGGCTTGAAGGCGGCGTCGGCCCAGCCCACCGGGCCGGGCTTGGCGGCGTCGAAATATCGGAACAGCGCAAAGGCCACGACCTGTGCCCACAGGCCGGCCGGCGTCACCAGCCAGAGCACGAGCCAGAAGGCGATCACCTCGTCCCATACGATGGCGCCGGGGTCGGACACGTTCATGTTGCGCGCAGCGACCGTGCAGGCCCACCAGCCGATCGGCAGGCCGGCCAGAATGATCCAGCCGATGGTCGCGGGCGTGAACCACAGCTGCATCACCACGAACGCGGCCCAGGCCCAGAGCGTGCCCACGGTGCCCGGCGCGAAGGGCGAGAGTCCCGAGCCGAAGCCCAGCGCGATGAAGTGCGCGGGGTGCGAGAGCAGGAAACGCAGGGTGGGGCGACGCATCGGGGGAC
>NZ_JBWKXQ010000112.1:0-5223 GCF_059423125.1 Variovorax sp. GW531-E2
CCACCAGCCCATGACGTCCACCCCCGACACCGCCGAAGTCCGCCAGTTGCTCATCGTCGAGGACGACGAGGCCTTCGCGCGCACGCTCGCCCGCTCCTTCGAGCGCCGCGGCTACGTGGTGGTGCATGCCCGCAACCTCGAAGAGGTGGAAGCGCTGCTTGAAGAAGGCGACGGCCCCTCGCCCGGCTACGCGGTGGTCGACCTGAAGCTCAACGGCGAGGCCTCGGGGCTTGCCTGCGTGCAGATGCTGCACCGGCACGATGCCGAAATGCTGATCGTGGTGCTCACTGGCTTCGCAAGCATCGCCACCGCCGTCGAGGCCATCAAGCTCGGCGCCTGCCACTACCTGGCCAAGCCCTCGAACACCGACGACATCGAGGCCGCCTTCGGCCGCGCCGCCGGCACCACCGAGGTCGAACTGACCAACCGCTCCACCTCGATCAAGACGCTGGAGTGGGAGCGCATCCACGAGATGCTGGCCGAGACCGGCTTCAACATCTCGGAAACCGCGCGCCGACTCGGCATGCATCGGCGCACATTGGCACGCAAACTCGGCAAACAGCAGGTCAAGTAACATGATCTGCCGGTTTCGCGATTTTTGCGCAACCAACACCGATCCCGGAGGCTCTGTTCCTGATGACGAATAGCCCGCCGCTGCAGCTGCAGCCCGCCCGTTCCACCGATCTGCAGAAAAAGCAGGCGTCCGCCGCGCGCGACCAGACCGCGATGGAAGAGCTCTTCAACGCCCTGAGCCACGGCCTGGGCCTGCTGCTGGCGATCGCCTCGCTGCCGATCCTGGTCTACAGCGCTGCCCAGAAGGGCCAGGCCGCGGCCGTGGTGGGCGCGTCGCTCTTCGCGGGCACGGCCATCGTGCTGTACCTGATCTCCACGCTGTACCACGCGCTGCCCATCGGCCGCGCCAAGGTCTGGTTCAACCGGCTCGACCACGCGGCCATCTACTTGTTCATTGCGGGCAGCTACATGCCCTTCCTGTTCGGCGTGCTGCGCGGGCCCTGGGGCTGGACGCTGTTCGGCGCCATCACCGCCGCCGCCGTGCTGGGCGTGGGCGCCAAGCTGTTCAACCGCCTGCAGCACCCGCTGTGGTCCACCGGCCTGTACGTGGCGATGGGCTGGATGGCGCTGATGGCGGCGGTGCCGCTGTACGAGCGCATGTCATCGGCGGGGCTGGCCTGGCTCGTGGCCGGCGGGCTGTTCTACACGGCCGGGGCCGTGGTGTTCCTGTTCGACAACAAGGTGCGCTACGCGCATTCGGTGTGGCACCTGTTCGTGCTGGCCGGCAGCACCTGCCACTTCTTCGCCGTGCTCTGGCACGCGCACGGCTGAGCGCTCTTCTTCAATAGTGGGGGGGGAGTTCGTCGCGCAGGTTGCGCGCGCCCCCGTCCTGCCCTGCGTTCTGGCTTTGCAGCCTGAGTTGCGCGACCTGCAGGATCAGGCTGTCGATCTGCTGCTGTTGCCGGTAGATCGTCATGTTCAGCTGCTCGAGCAGATCTTCGGCATAGCTCGACTTGATCTCGAGGTCGTTCAGACGCTCTGTCACGTCGTTCGGTGAATGTTCCATGCCGCTATTGGACAGGAAGATCCACCGCTTCTTGTTGACACTGCGCCACGATCAGCGCCGGACCTTCGCCTCGAGCAGGTCGCCCATGCCGATGCGCCGGGCGAAGTCGATGCGCACGCGTTCCGACACCTCGAAGACCTCGGCCGCACCGTCGCCCACGAAGTCGATCAGCGAGCGCATCGGCCGCGTGCCCGCCGGCAGGCCCACGATGCGCACGATGTCGTCGGCCACGGCCTGCGGATCGGCGTGCTCGGGCGTGAGGGCGGACAGGCGCTCGCCGATGCGGTCCATCACGCCGTCGTAGCGGCCGTAGGCGGCGGCAATGGCCGCGTCGGAGGGCTTGCCCGCGCTCGGGAAGTGATCGGTGCCCCGGGTGAACGCGCCCGGCACGACGATCGAGGTCTCGATGCCGAAGCGCGCGACCTCGTAGGCCAGCGTCACCGCCAGCGAATCCATGGCCGCCTTGGCCGCGCCGTACGGGCCCATGAACGGCGGAAAGCCGCCCTTGGTGGTCGTGCTGCTGATCCACAGCATCAGCCCCGACTCCTGCTGGCGCAGATACGGCAGCACCGCGCGGTTCACGCGCTGGGCGCCGAGCACGTTGGTGTCGAACACCTGGGTGATGTCTTCCGGTGTGAAGGCCTCGGTCGGCCCGACCACGAGATGGCCCGCGTTCTGCATCACCACATCGAGGCGGCCCTGCGCCTGGACGATGGTCTCCGCAGCGGCATCGGCAGAGGCCTGCGACAGCACATCGAGTTCGAGCGGATGCAGCTGAAGCCCCTGGGCCGCGGCCAGGGCACGCAGCTCAGCCGCGCGCCCCTTGTTGCGGCCCGCGATGTCGCGCATGGAGGCATAGACGATGTGGCCCGCTTCGGCGAGCGCCTGCGCGCTGAGCTTGCCGATGCCGGAGCCGGCGCCAGTGACGAGGATGACGGATTGCATGATGAAACCCCTTGAATGAAGGTGGGAGGGAAGAAAGGAAAGTCCGGTGGTCAGTGCACGCGGCGCTGCAGCAGGTGGGCCACCCACGCCGCCATCGATCCGAGTGCCGCCGCGCCGGCCAGCGTGGCGAACAGCGACAGCGAAGGGGGCTGGTGGACCGCGAAGAACGCGATCAGCCCGAGGAAGTAGCACAGCAGGTTGCTCAGTCGCGGCACGCTGCGCATCGACACCACGAGGAGCGCCACGAACAGCACCACCACCGGCAGCGCCGCGGCGCCCGCGATCGGGGCCAGCGCGGCGATCGCCAGCGCCGCGCCCTTGCCGATCAGCAGGCCCAGGCTCACGCAGACGAGGTTGAACACGCCGTCGCGTGCGGTGGCGCCGCGGGTGTAGAACGCCACCCAGCCGACGAACATCGCCCACACGGGCAGTTCGAGCACGAGCGCCATCGCCGAAGCGGCAGCCGCCACCACCGCAGCGGCGGCCGTGAACGCCGTGTAGGCGAGGCTGAAGAAGCGCGGGGTGGCCGCGTGGGGTGAAGGCGGGTGCATGGTGCGTGCTCCGTGGAAATCGTGGTGAACCACTCAGGCCACGCCGCCGTTGGCCCGCAGCACCTGCCCGTTGACCCATCCCGCGTCCGGCCCCGCCAGGAACGACACCACCGAGGCGATGTCTTCCGGCTGGCCCAGGCGCTGCAGCGGCGGCATCTGGGCGAAGGCCTGGATCTGTTCGTCGGTCTTGCCGTCCAGGAACAGCGAAGTCGCGACCGGCCCTGGCGCGACGGCGTTCACCGTGATACGTCGGCCGCGCAACTCCTTGGCGAAGACGTGCGTGAAGGCCTCGACCGCCGCCTTGGTGGCGTTGTAGATCGCGTAGCCCGGCATGTGCAGCGCGAGCGTGGTGCTCGAGAAGTTGACGATGCGTCCGCCCTCGGCGAGCCGGGTCGCGGCCTCGCGCAGGGTGTTGAAGGTGCCGCGCACGTTGATGTCGAAGGTGTGGTCGTACAGCGCGTCGCTGTGCGCGGCCAGCGGCGCGGTCTGGAGCACGCCGGCGTTGTTGACCAGCACGTCGACCGGGCCGAGCTGCGCTTCGACGGTGTCGAACATCGCGCGCACCGCTTCGGCGTTCGCCACGTCGGCCTGCACCGCGAGGGCGCGGGCGCCCGTGGCCTTCAGCTCGGCGACCAGCGCTTCGGCCGGCGCGGCGCCCGCGGCGTAGTTGACGGCGACGGCGAACCCGTCGGCGGCGAGCCGGCGGGCGATGGCGGCGCCGATGCCGCGCGAGGCGCCGGTGACGAGGGCGACGCGGGTGGGCAGCGAAGCAGAAGTGGCGGTGGTGTTCATGGCGCGATTCCTTGGGGTGGTGAGTGGACGAAGCGAATGGTCGGCCATTCCACCCAAAAGATAATCAGCACCAATTCGTCAATAAAATTCCGTTTACTTAAACAATAGGCGCGAAGAGCCACCCCATGGACCGCTTCCAGGAAATGCAGGCCTTCGTGCGGATCGCCGAGCGCCAGAGCTTCACGCAGGCCTCGGACGACCTGCAGATTCCGCGCGCCACCCTCACCACGCTGATCCAGCGGCTCGAATCGCGCCTGGGCGCCCGGCTGCTCGAGCGCACCACGCGCACGGTGCGCCTCACGCAGGACGGCGAGGCCCACTACCAGCGCTGCGTGCGGCTGCTGGCGGACGTGGAGGAAGCCGAGGGCGCGTTCACCCATGCGGCGCCCCAGGGCCTGCTGCGCGTGAACCTGCAGGGCACGCTGGCGCGGCATTTCGTGGTGCCGGCGCTGCCCGCCTTCCTCGCCCGCCATCCGGGCCTGCAGCTGCACATCGGCGAGGACGACCGGCTGGTCGACCTGGTGCGCGAAGGCGTCGACTGCGTGCTGCGCGCCGGCCCGCTGCAGGATTCGTCGCTGGTCGCGCAGCGCGTGGCGCTGCTGCCGCAGGTGACGGTGGCGAGCCCCGGCTACCTCGCGGCACACGGCGAGCCCGTCGACCTCGCGGCACTGGCCTCGCACCGCGCGGTGCACTACGTGTCGAGCAGCACGGGCAAGGCGCTGCCGCTCGAGTTCACGGTCGACGGTCAGGTGCGCCCCGTGCAACTGGCCGCCACCGTGTCGGTAACCGGCGCCGACCTGTACACCGGCGCCGCCGTCATGGGCCTCGGGCTGGTGCAGGTGCCGCGCTACCGCGTGGCGGCCGAGCTGGCGGACGGCCGCCTGCAGGCGGTGCTGCCGGGCTTTGCGCCGCCGCCGATGCCGGTCTCGGTGCTGTATCCGCAGAACCGGCAGCTGTCGTCGCGGGTGCGGGTGTTCACGCAGTGGCTGCGCGGTCTCTTCGCAGAAGACACCGCGCAGGGCTGAGCACCGCGCCCGACATGCTTCAGGAAACCGGGCACTCCAACGTCGCCTCCGGGTGATGTGACGGCGCATCGCCGCGCAGGAATGCAAACACCACCACCGCCGTCAACACCGTCACCCCGGCCAGCACGCACAACAGCATCCCGAACGCCACGCCATACGCATGCAGCAGCGCCGCGCGGTCCATGCCCGGCAGCAAGGCCAGCGCCTGCGCCAGGTCACCCGTCGCCACGCGCTGCGCTGCCTGCGACACCGCCACGGACGAAGGCGACGACGACGCCTTCAGCTGCAGCGCCACCAGCGCCGTGAGCCCCGCCCCCACCAGCGCCAGCGC
>NZ_JBWKXQ010000113.1:0-5148 GCF_059423125.1 Variovorax sp. GW531-E2
GGTCGGGGAGCGGTCTTCGGGGCGGCCATGGTGGGAATGTGGATGTGCTCGTGCGTGTACAGATGCGGGGCCGTCATTGTCGGGCGTCGCCGGACGCTGCGAGCCCGGCCAGTGTCTCGATGCGGACCGGCACCAGCGGCGGGCGCGGCGCGGGCGGCGTCCAGCCGAACAGGAACTGCGCCGCGTCGCCGCAGACGCGCCCCTGGCAGGCGCCCATGCCGCAGCGGCGGTGCAGCTTGGCGTCGGTCCAGCCGGTGCAGGCCGAGAGTGCGGCAAAGGGCACGTCCTCGCAGCGGCACACGAGCGTGTCGGGGCGGGGCAGGGCCTTGAGGTCGTCGGCCAGTGCGAAGCGGCGGTGCAGCTGGGCGGCGAAAGCGTCCCAGCGGGCGCGTTCGCGGTCGTGCGCGCGGGCCTGGGCGGCCTCGCCGACGGCCGCGTGGCCGGCGATGGTGCCCTGCACCAGCGCGCGCTCGCTGCCGCCGAAGCCGGTGCATTCGCCCGCCGCGTAGATGTCCGCGACGCTCGTGGCCTGCAGCGCATCGACCGCGAGCCCCGGCCCCGCGAGCGCGCAGCCGAGCAGCTGGCCCAGCTGCGTGTTGGGCGTGAGGCCGAAGCCGCAGGCGATGCGGTCGCAGGCCATCTCGACCTCGCGGCCGCCTTGGCGCAGCCGCACCGATTCGACGTGCGTCGCGCCCTGCGCCGAGACCACGCGCGACGCCGTGCGGTAGCGCGCATCGGCCAGCGTGAGCGCCTGCACGGCCTTGCCGGGCCAGCGCACGAGGCTCGCACCGAAAGCCGCGACCGAGGCGAACGAGGCCTGCTCGGCGATGCGCAGCACCTGCGCGCCGGCTGCTTTGGCCGTGGCTGCAGCGGCCAGCAGCAAAGGCCCGCTGCCGGCGATGACGATGCGCTCGCCCGCGACCGGCAGGCCGGCCTTGATCAGCGCCTGCAGCCCGCCCGCGCCCGTCACGCCGGGCAGCGTCCAACCGGGGAAGGGCAGCAGCAGCTCGCGGGCGCCGGTGCACAGGATGAGCTTTGTCCATCGCATGCGCGTCGCGCCCTCGGCGTCTTCGAGCAGCAATTCATGCGAAGCAGGCGCGGCGACCACCCGCGTGCCGCTGCGCACGCGCAGGTTCGCGTGGCGTGCGAGCGCCTCGCGCCAGCGGCGTGCCGCCGGCGGCAGCGACGCGCCGGGGCCGTCGCGCCAGATCTGTCCGCCGGGCGCGGGGTTGTCGTCGATCACCACGACCGACGCACCGCTGGATGCCGCCGCCACGGCCGCGGCCATGCCCGCGGGGCCCGCGCCGACGACCAGCACATCGCAAGCTTCGCGCGTGACGCCGCTCATGCCGTCGTCTCCACGCGCATGCCCTCGGCGCACACGGTCTGGCAGGCGAGGCGTCGCCGCCCGTCGATCTGCACGCGGCACTCCTGGCACACGCCCATGCCGCAGAACGGCGCGCGCGGCTGGCCCGTGACCGAGGTGCGCGCCGCGCCCATGCCGCCGGCGATGCGCAAGGCGGCGGCGACCGAACTGCCGGCCTTCACGCGCACGGGCTGTCCGTCGATGTGCAGCAAGGTCTGAGCGCTCATGCCCTCTCCCGCAGGCCGCGCGGCGCATACGGCGCGGCGTCGAAATCGGGCGCTGCGCCGGTCATCAGCGCCGCGAGCACGTGCGCGCTGCCCGGTGCCGTGGTCACGCCCAGCCCTTCGTGGCCCACCGCGAGCCAGAGCTTCTCGCGCCACGGATGCCTGCCCAGCAGCGGCAGGCCGTCGGGCGAGGCAGCGCGCAGGCCGGTCCACGCGCGCACGGCGTTCAGGTCGGCGAGCCCCGGCAGGTAGTCGAGCGTGCGCTGCAGCATGCGCGCGAGCATCGGCGCCTCCACGGCCAGGTCGGTCGTGTCGAACTGGCGCGACGAGCCGACCAGCAGCTGCCCCGTGGGCCGCGGCTGCACATTGAAGGCGACCGAGTCGCCGTCGCTGTGGTGCGCGCTGGTCACGTAGCCGAGTTCGACGAGCTGGTGGCGCACGGTGCCCGGGTAGCGGTCGGTGATGAGCAGGTGGCCCTTCTTCGGGCGGATCGGCAGCTCGGGGCACAGCGTCGTCGCCTCGATGCCGTTGGCGAGCACGACCTGCGGCGCGGTGCGGCGGCTGCCATCGGACAGGCGCAGCGTGCCGTCGTCTTCGATGGCCTCGACCTTCGCGTGCTCGACCTGCACCAACGCGGCGTGCTGCGCGAGCAGCCAGCGTGCCGCGTTCGGCGCATAGAGGATGCCGTCGCCCGGCACTTCGAGCGCGCCCGACAGGCCGGGGCGCAACGCGGGCTCGGCGCGTGCGAGTTCGGCCGCATTCAGCAGTCGGCTCTCGATGCCGAGCGCGCCCAGCCGCAGCTGCTTGCGTTCGGCCTCGGCCATTTCCTCGTCGTTCGCCGCGATCCAGAGCGTGCCGCAGGGGCTGTAGGCGCAGTCAGCGCCCAGGCGCGGCGCGAGAGCGCGCCATTGCGCGACCGAGTGGCGGCTGAGCTCGAGTTCGGCCGCGTTGTCGTCCATCACCACGAGGTGGCCCATGCCCGCGCCGGTGGCACCGCCCAGGCGCGCGTCGAGCACGCACACGCGGCGCCCGGCCTGCGCCAACGCATGGGCGCACGCCGCGCCGACGATGCCGGCGCCGATGACGATGACGTCCGCGTCCATGCGCCCCGGTGTCAGAGGCGGATGCCCCAGCCGAAGGGGTCGTTGTCGTCGATGAGCAGCGTGGCCTCGGCGCTGATGTGCGCACGGCCGCGCAGCGTGGGAATGACCTGGTCGCCGTCCATCGCGTAGCTCGCCTCGAAGACGCTGCCGATCACGCTGGCCTGCCGCCACACCGCGCCCGGCGCGAGCTTGCCGTCGGCCGCGAGGCAGGCGATCTTGGCGCTGGTGCCGGTGCCGCAGGGCGAGCGGTCGTAGGCGTTGCCGGGGCACAGCACGAAGTTGCGGCTGTCGGCGCCGTCGTCATCGTTCGCGAAGAGTTCGATGTGATCGATCTCCGCGCCGTCCGCGCCCGTGATGCCCTGCGCCGCCAGCGCCTTGCGCAAGGCGGCCGTGTAGTCGGTCAGCGCCGCGAGGTTGTCGCTCGCCACGCGCTGGCCGTGTTCGCTCACGAGGAAGAACCAGTTGCCGCCCCACGCCACGTCGCCGCGCACCGTGCCGCGGCCCGGCAGGTCGACCGCCACCTGGTGCAGGTGCCGGTACGCGGGCACGTTGCGCACGCTCACCGAACCGTCTTCGTGCAGCGTGGTCGTCACCGTGCCCACGGGCGTCTCGATGCGGTGCTCGCCCACGCCGATGCGGCCCATGTGCGCCAGGCTCGCGACCAGCCCGATGGTGCCGTGGCCGCACATGCCCAGGTAGCCGGCATTGTTGAAGAAGACCACGCCGGCCGCCGCATCGGGCGACACCGGCTCGCACAGCAGCGCGCCGACCACGACATCGCTGCCGCGCGGCTCGAGCACGGCGGCGGCGCGCCACTTGTCGTGCTGGTCTGCGAGCAGCGTGCGGCGCTCGGCCATGGAGCCTTTCCCCAGATCGGGAAAGCCGCCGATCACAAGGCGCGTGGGCTCGCCGCCCGTGTGCGAGTCGATGACCTGGATGCGTTGCATGGATGTGCGGCTCACTCAGTAGCTGGCGATCGGCACGGGGGCCGCGTTCTTGAACGTGAAGACGGTGATGGGCGCCTGCTTCATGTTGCCCTTGTCGTCGTACGCGTAGGTGGCGGCCACGCCCTTGTAGGTGGCCTTGTAGAGCTCGGCGCCGACCTTGTCGGGGTCGATGGCGTTGGCCTTCTTCATCGACTCGCCGATGAACAGCACCTGGTCGTAGTACGAGGCGGCGTACGCATCGGGGTCGACGTTGAAGCGCTTCTTGAACTTCTCCTTGAAGGCCGGGCCGCTTTGCGCCTTCTCGAGCATGGAGCCGCCCTGCGCGCAGAACACCAGGTCGTTCACCGCGTCGCCGCCGATCTTGCCGGTGGCCGGGCTGCACACGGTGTCGCCGCCCAGCAGCTTGCCGGGCACGGCCAGCTGCTTCATCTGGCGCGCCATGGGCGCGGCTTGCGGCGCATAACCGCCGAAGAAGATCGCCTCGGGCGCCTTGCCCTTCATGTTGGTCAGGATGGCGGTGAAATCCACGGCCTTGTCGGTGGTGAACTCCTGGCCCACGATGGTGAGGCCCTGCTTCTTGGCCTCTTTGGTGAACTCTTCAGCGAGGCCCTGGCCGAAGGCGGTGCGGTCGTCGATCACGCCGACCTTCTTCACCTTCAGTTCCTTGGCCGCGTACACGGCCATGGCGCCGCCGATCTGGTTGTCGCTGGCAATGATGCGGTACAGGTTCTTGTAGCCGCCCTGCGTGACCTTCGGGTTGGTGCCCACGGTGGAGACCAGCGTGCCGCCGTCGCTGTAGATGCGCGAGGCCGGAATGGCCACGCCCGAGCAGTACGGGCCCATGACGAACTTGACGCCGTCGTCGACGAACTTCTGCGCCACGCTCACGCCGGTCTTGGCGTCGCACTGGTCGTCTTCGGAGACCAGCTCGAACTTCAGCGTCTTGCCGCCGACGTTGAGCTTCTTCGCGTTGAGCTCCTCGATGGCCAGACGGATGCCGTTTTCATTGTCCTTGCCCGCGAAGGCGTTGGGACCCGACAGCGGACCGCTGTGGCCGATCTTGACCACCTGCTCCTGTGCCTGCGCGGGGCTGGCCACGGCCAGGGCGACCAGGCCCGCGAGACTGAGTGAGGAAACCATGCCTGCTTGTGACTTCATGCTTCTTCCTAGGGTTGGGAACAATGAAAAACGACAGGGCCCGGCTGCATGAAGACCTGTCTCAGTTTAAATATATTAAGCACATATCTTGTGGATATCTGTGGGGCAAGCGCTCTTTCGGTCGCTGGGGTTCTGTGATATCTGTGAACGAACGGGCCGTTCAGGGAGCGATCCCGCCGACGGGGCACCTTGCTCCGCGAATGTCCTCCGGCCTGCGGCCTCCCCCTTGATTTCGCTGCGCAAGGCACCCCATCGACGTGCTCGTTGGGCAGTACGGTGATTGATCGGCTGAGAACCGACAGCGTGCCCCGTGCCCGGGCCACTGGGTGCTTCCCGCAGCGAAATCAAGG
>NZ_JBWKXQ010000114.1:0-4911 GCF_059423125.1 Variovorax sp. GW531-E2
GGTGGGGGATACGGGAGAACCCGAGATTTTACCGGGCGAGCCGCGCCCGGCCTCGATACAGGGCCAACACCCCACTGATGCTCTCTTGTGTCGCAGGCCCGGCTGCTAGAGTTGCCCCCCATGCAAGGGCTGCACCTCACCGCCGATCTCCACGACTGCCAATGCGGCCTCCAATGGCTCACCGACGGGCGCGCGCTCGGCGAGGTCTGCACCAAGGCCGTGGCCGCCGCCGGGCTGCAGGCCGTGGGCAAGCTGGTCCACGGCTTTCCGGCCACGCCGCAGGGGCCGGGCGGCGTGACGGCCACGCTGCTGCTGGCCGAGTCGCACCTGTGCATCCACACCTGGCCGGAGCAGCGCGGCGTGACGCTCGATGTGTACGTCTGCAACTTCGGCGCCGACCACTCGGCCAAGGCGCATGCGCTGATGGCGTGCCTGGTGGCGCTGTTCCAGCCCCGCCACAGCGAACGCAACGAACTGCAACGTGGCCGTGTGGCCGGGTCGGTGCAGTGATGGCGGTGCGCGCGATGATCCTGGCCGCCGGCCGCGGCGAACGCATGCGGCCGCTGACCGACGCCACGCCCAAGCCCCTGCTCGAAGTGCGCGGCAAGCCGCTGATGCAGTGGCCGATGGAGGCGCTGGCCGACGGCGGCTTCACCGAGCTGGTGGTCAACACCGACTGGCTGGGCGCGCAGGTCGCCGCCCGGTTCGGCGCGCGCCCCGTGCTGGACGGGCGTGGTGCGCTGTCCATTTCGTATTCCGACGAGGGCCGCGACTTCGGCGGCGCGCTTGAAACAGCCGGCGGCATCGTGCGCGCGCTGCCGCTGCTGGGTGAGGTGTTCTGGGTGGCGGCGGGCGACGTGTTCGCACCGGGCTTTCGCTTCACCCAGGCCGCGGTCGACCGTTTCCTGGCCAGCGGCAAGCTCGCCCACCTGTGGCTGGTGCCGAACCCGGCGCACAACCTCAAGGGCGACTTCGGCCTCTCGGCCGACGGGCTCGCGCTGAACCAGGCGGCCGACAAATACACCTTCTCGACCATCGGCCTGTACCGCGCCGCGCTGTTCGCACCGCCGTACTGCGACATCCCGGCCGGCAACCCGGGCGGCGTCAAGGCCCCGCTGGCACCGATCCTGCGCGCCGCGATGGACAACCAGCAGGTGAGCGCCGAGCTCTACACCGGCGACTGGACCGACGTGGGCACGCCGCAGCGCCTGCAGCAACTCAACGCCGGGGTCGCGCCGGCAGCGGGCGCATGACGCTCGCGCCGCTGCCCGACGTCCTGCGCCTGCTGCCGCAGCGCCTGCAGGACCTGGCCCTGGCCACCGCCGCCGAACGCAACGACGGCGCGCCCGAAGACCCGCTGACCGTGCCGCTCTACGTGAGCGACTTCACGCGCCTGAGCCTCGCGCCCATGCGCCAGGGCTGGCACGTCGAATACTTCGGCGACACCTGGGGCGACGCCTTCGACGAAACCCTGGCCTGCCTGAGCCGGCAGGACGTGGCCGATTGCATCACCTCGCTGTCGTTCAGCGGCCCCGACAGCGGCGCCAACGGCTCGCGCGAATGGATGTTCACGCCGCTGCTCGAGAGCCCGGTGATGTTTCCCCGCCTGCGCTCGCTGTTCATCAAGCCGACGCAGCCCGAGGACCACAACCAGTCGCTCGTGTGCACCAGCGACGGCATCCTCGAGGAAGGCGGCGACATCGCGCGCTGGGTGCGCAAGACGCCGCACCTGAGCGAACTGACGGTGCCGAACGCGCCGAACGCCGACTTCTTCGCCGTGCCGCTGCCGCAACTGACCAGCCTGTGCGTCGGCGCCCATTTCGCCACGCAGCACTTCATCCGCCACCTGGCCGCCGCAACGCAGCTGCCGGGCCTCAGGCTGCTGGATTTTTCCGAATCCACCGAGCAGCAGATGGCGTGGCCGGCCGACCGGACGCCCGGCGGCGTCACGGCCTTCGAAGACTACGAGGCCTTGCTGCACAGCCCCGTGGGCGCGCAGCTGCGCGTGCTGAGGCTGCGCAACACCTGCCTCGACCTGGCCCAGCTGCAGCAGCTGCAGGGCGTGCGGCAGCGGCTGCAATTCATGGTCATCCAGTCAACGATCGGCGGCTACGTCAGCCACTTTGCGCAGGATGTGTTCCCATGGCGGCATCTGGTACCCGCGGACCCCGGACTTGCACCGTATCGAAAGTGAAATCCCATGCTCAATGACACCACGATCTACGCCGAGCGCCGCGCGCGCCTCGCTTCGCAACTGGGCAAGGACGGCATCGCCATCGTCCCGACCGCGCCCGAGCGCCAGCGCAACCGCGACAGCGACTTCCTGTTCCGCCACGACAGCTACTTCTACTACCTGACCGGTTTCACCGAGCCCAACGCCTGGCTGGTGCTGGCGGGCGACGGCCGCGCCACGCTGTTCTGCGCACCGAAAGACCTGGAGCGCGAGATCTGGGACGGCTACCGCCTCGGCCCCGACGCCGCCCCCGCCGCGCTGGGCGTGGACGAGGCCTTTTCGGTGAACGACCTCGACGCCAAGCTGCCGAAGCTGCTCGAGAACCGCTCGACCGTGTGGTTCCCCTTCGCCACCCACAAGGGCCTGGAAACCCGCATCGACGGCTGGCTGCAGTCGGTGCGGGCGCGCGTGCGCTACGGCGCGCTGTGCCCCGAGGAGCAGCGCGACCTGTGCGGCCCGCTCGACGAGATGCGCCTCGTGAAAGACGCGCACGAGCAGGACATCATGCGCCGCGCCGCGCAGATCAGCGCCCGCGCCCACATCCGCGCGATGCAGCTGTCGGCGCGCATGCTGCGCGAGGGCAAGGACGTGCGCGAGTACCACCTCGACGCCGAGCTGCTGCACGAGTTCCGCCTGGGCGGCTCGCAGTACCCGGCCTACGGTTCCATCGTCGCGGCCGGCGCCAATGCCTGCGTGCTGCACTACCGCGCCGACGCCGCGCCCGTGCGCCAGGGCGAGCTGGTGCTGATCGACGCCGGCTGCGAACTCGACGGCTACGCCAGCGACATCACCCGCACCTTCCCGGCCGATGGCAAGTTCAGCGGCCCGCAGCGCGCGCTGTACGACCTGGTGCTGGCCAGCCAGGACGCCTCGGCCGCCGCCGCCAAGGCTGGCAACCGCTTCAACGACCCGCACGACGCGGCCGTGAAGGTGCTGGCGCAGGGCATGCTCGACCTGGGCCTGCTCGACGGCAACAAGGTCGGCAGCGTCGACGACGTGATCGATTCGCGCGCCTACTTCCAGTTCTACATGCACCGCACCGGCCACTGGCTGGGCATGGACGTGCACGACTGCGGCAGCTATGTCGAACCCACGCAGGTGGGCGAGGTGAGCGAGCGCAAGGACCCGCTGTCCAACGAACTCATCAAGAACCGCCCGAGCCGCATCCTGCACCCGGGCATGGTGCTGACGCTGGAGCCCGGCATCTACGTGCGGCCCGGCGAGGGCGTGCCCGAGAAGTTCCACAACATCGGCATCCGCATCGAGGACGACGCGATCGTCACAGCCACGGGCTGCGAACTGATTTCGCGGGGGGTGCCGGTGAAGGCGGATGAGATCGAGGCGTTGATGCGGGGGTGAGCACGGTCCGCAAGCGGCGCGCCAGGCTGGTGGACGACCGCCCGCCGTATTGGATGCAGCAGTGGCTGCTGCATCACAAGGAATCGGACCGGTTCGATGGACGTGAGTACCGCATCTACGACGTCCACGCGTCCAAGGGGCCGCCACTGTCCTCGGTCTGCGCCGAAGGCGTGATTTCGCGGATCAGCGATACCGCACTGGAATTGCGGGAGCCCGAGTCCGTCGTGTCCGCCTATGCGGTCTGGTTCGGTCTGCTGATGGCCGCGCCGCTGGTGGCATTGCTGTTCCATGTAGACATACCCCAGACGATCATGGGCACGCTGATCGCGCTCTGGTTGATCGGCGTGACGCTGTACGCCGTGATTTTCGGCGCGCGCTCGATTTTTTTGACCTTCAGGGAGGTGCTGCGCCCCTCGCCGTTGACCGTCGGGATTCTGTGCGACCGGCGCAACCAAAGGCTGTGGTGGCGCGAGGAAGGGAAGGACCGCTGGGTCGCGTGGGAGCGCATCCGTGTCGCCCATCGCAAGGGATGCCCCGCGACGCAGACCTCCGAAGACTTGCGTCTGCTGATGCTGAACAAGGACGATGCCCTCGTCACCACCGTGGAGCAGGGCACGGAGCCATTGACGTTGCCGCTGCCGAGCTGGGGCTTCGGTCATCGATGCACGCAATCGCATGAGAACGAGACGTGCAAGGCCGTCGTCGACTTCATCGCGGTGTTCATGCGTCACGGCCCCGAGCAATTGCCCGCCACCCACTGGCGGACACCGGAACACGACCGCGAACGCCTGTTCCTGGACCTGGCTGGCACCCTGAATTTTTTCGCCGGGCCTCGTGCGCATGCATCAAGACCGTTGCGCGCCTTCTGCGCCGTGCTGATGGCACTGGCCGCACCGCTCCTGCTGCCACCGCAATGGCTGCATGCGCTCGCCGAATTTCGGCGTCGGCCGAGCGAATGGTCAGAAGCCACCCTGCAGGCGGTCGGGATCGATTCGCCGACGACCCGCCTGGCCGTGCCCGCGGGCAGCCGGCCGTTGCACGCGCCGCTCGATCAGGAGCAACGCGCTCTGGCGTGGATCTGGATCGCCACCGCCTTCGCGACCTACCTCATCGTGGGTTGGAAGATCATCCACTGAGTGCGCGGACGGGTGCGGGCCCGAATACCCGCGCGATCACAGGCAGAACAGCAGACTGAGAAACGCAACGCCCCCTGCTGCAGACGCGATCCAGTGAAAGCGATGCGGCAACCCGCTCAACAGCCCGACCGTCGCCAGCGCCGCCGCAGTCAACGCCCCGAGCCACAGCACCCACCCCACCGA
>NZ_JBWKXQ010000115.1:0-4898 GCF_059423125.1 Variovorax sp. GW531-E2
GGTTGCGACGACATGAAGGGTTCCTCCGGTTTTTCTGGAAAGCCGCCTCCTGCGAGGCCGGTCGCTGGCGATCATGCCACCGCCTTCCCGCACCATAATCGCGCCACACAACAACGAGGAGGATCGTCATGGGAACCGTCAAGTTTCAGAAACCGACCGGCGCATTCGTCGCCGCATCCTGGGCCGCACTGATCATCGGCGCCATCGTGTACCTGCTCGGGCTGTGGAATGCCGCGATGCAGCTCAATGAGAAGGGCTACTACTTCACCATCCTCATGTACGGCCTGTTCTCCGCCGTGTCGCTGCAAAAGACGGTGCGCGACCGGCTCGAGGGCATCTCGGTCACCGGCATCTACTTCGGCCTGTGCTGGGTCTCGCTGCTGCTGTCGGTGGGCCTGCTGGCCGTGGGCCTGTTCAACGCCTCGCTGGCCGCGAGCGAGAAGGGCTTCTACGCCATGGCCTTCCTGCTGAGCCTGTTCGGCGCGGTGGCGGTGCAGAAGAACGTGCGCGACATCGCCGCGTACAAGGCCGAGAACCCGCTGGCCGACGACGTCACGGCCACCGAGTAAGCCGGGCCGGGCTCAGCCCGCCTCGAGCAGGCGGCGCAGGGCCTGCAGGTCGCGCGCGATCCATCCGGCGTCGCGTGCAAAGGCCGCATCGTCCATGTGCGGCTGGCGCAGCAGCGTGAACTGCAGCTCGCACACGCCGGGCGCCACGCCGATCACGCGAAACGGCAGGTAGACCTCGGGCACGCCTTCGGGCGCCACCCAGTGGTCGAGCACGCCCAGGTCGTTGGGCGGCGCAAAGCGCATGCGGGCCTCGCCGCTTTCGGGCGTGCGCACGATCCAGTGGTCGCCGTGCGGCACCAGCGCGCTCTTCGCGAGGCCGCTGGCCCAGTCGGGCAGCCGCTTCGGGTCGGACGCGAGCGCATAGGCGTCGCGCCATTCGCAGTGCACGCGCTGCGTGATGACGCGGGACAGGGCCGCGTCGCCTTCATACGCCGTTGGGGTCGTCGCTTGGGTCATCGAAGTCGCTCCTGAGCACCTTGGACACGACGGCGCCCGAGAAACCGCGCGCCATCAGGAATCGCATCTGTTTCGCGCGCTCCTTCGCATCGACGGGCGGCGCGTCGAAGCGGCGGCGCCACAGGGCCGTGGCGCGCTCGACTTCGGTCTCCTGCAAGCCGGCCACCGCCTGCGCGATGGCTTCGGGCGCGATGCCCTTGGCCTGCAGCTCCTGCTTCACGCGCAACGCGCCCGAGCGGGCGGCACGCTGGTGCAGCACCGAGGCGACGACGCGCGGCTCGCTGATGAAGTCCTTGGCGGCCAGCTCGTCGAGCGCCTTCGCCAGCGTGCCAGGCTCTTCCTCGTGCTTCGCGAGCTTGCGCTCCAGCTCCGCGCGCGAATGCTCGCGCTGGCTCAGGAGGCGCAGGGCGCGGCCTTTGAGGGAGGGGGCGCTGAAGGCCATTCGGGGGTGGTGGGTCGCTCACGCGGCCCACGCAACACGCGAAGGCCGCTCCGTCTCACTTACTCCGCCGCCTTGTCGGCCTTCGATGCCTTGGCGGGCTTCTCGGCCTTCTCGGGTTCGGAGCCGGCGTCGGCCGCGAGCAGCGGAATGCCCAGCGACTCGCGCACCTTGTTCTCGATTTCGCGCGACAGGTCGGGGTTCTCGCGCAGGAATTCGCGGGCGTTGTCACGGCCCTGGCCGATCTTCTCGCCGTTGTAGGCGTACCAGGCGCCCGACTTGTCGATGATCTTGGCGTTCACGCCCATGTCGATGATCTCGCCCTCGCGGCTGATGCCTTCGCCGAACAGGATGTCGAACTCGGCCGTCTTGAACGGGGGGCTGACCTTGTTCTTCACCACCTTCACCTTGGTTTCGTTGCCGATGGCCTCGTCGCCCTTCTTGATGGTGCCGATGCGGCGGATGTCCAGGCGCACCGAGGCGTAGAACTTCAGCGCATTGCCGCCGGTGGTGGTTTCGGGCGAGCCGAACATCACGCCGATCTTCATGCGGATCTGGTTGATGAAGATGACCATGCAGTTGGTCTTCTTGATCGTGGCCGTGAGCTTGCGCAGCGCCTGGCTCATGAGGCGGGCCTGCAGGCCGGGCAGCGAGTCGCCCATTTCGCCTTCGATTTCGGCCTTGGGCGTGAGCGCGGCGACCGAGTCGACCACGATCAGGTCGACGGCGCCCGAGCGCACCAGCGAATCGACGATTTCGAGCGCCTGCTCGCCGGTGTCGGGCTGGCTGATCAGCAGGTCGGACAGGTTCACGCCGAGCTTCTGGGCGTACTGCACGTCGAGGGCGTGCTCGGCGTCGACGAAGGCGCAGGTGCCGGCCTGCTTCTGCATGGAGGCGATCACCTGCAGGGTGAGCGTGGTCTTGCCCGAGGATTCCGGGCCGTAGATTTCAACGACGCGGCCACGGGGCAGGCCGCCGACGCCCAGGGCGATGTCCAGGCCCAGCGAGCCGGTGGAGACCACCTGGATGTCTTCCAGCGCCTCGCCTTCGCCCAGGCGCATGATCGTGCCCTTGCCGAACTGCTTTTCGATCTGGGCCAGCGCGGCCTGCAGGGCCTTGGCCTTTTCACTGTTGGCGACCGAGATGCTTGCGCCCTTGACGACTGCGTCCATGTGGAAATCTCCTTGAATATCAACGGTTTGTGTCGGGATTCATCCATCTGCTTTTAACCACAGGCTGGATGCTTGAACAGTAGTGTAGGGGCTCGTGGCGTTTCGCAAGTCCACTTTAAAGTCAGTTTGCCTTACCATCTGAGGCCATGGCCGACCCCGCCTTTCCCACCGATCCCGACGCCTGGCGCCAGACCCACCTGGGCCGCCTGCTGGGCCATGCGATGCGCCGCTTCGACGAGCGCGTGCTGGCGCTCATGGCGCACGACATCGACGTGCCGCTGGCGCTGTCGAACCTCGCGGCGCGCGCGCAGGTGAGCGCGGCGCACATCCACATCACGCGGCACCTGGCGCGCGAGGGCTCGCGCCTGACCGAGCTGGCCGAGCGCGCCGGCATGACCAAGCAGGCCATGGGCACGCTGGTCGACCAGTGCGAGGCCTGGGGGCTGGTCACGCGCGGCCCCGACCCGCTCGATGCGCGCGCGCGGCGCGTGCTGTTCACGGCCGACGGGCTGGCCTGGCTGGACGCCTTCCGCCGCGCCGTGACGCAGACCGAGCGCGAGTTCCGCGCCAGCGTGGGCGACGAGATCGCCACCGTGGTAACCATCGGACTCGAAGCCTATACAGCGGGCTAGACTCGCGTTGAGACAAATGTGAACAGCGCCGGCATGGCGCCTGAATCCGCCGGAGGTGGCTCATGCGAATACTGATTGCCGAAGACGACCAGGTGCTGGCCGATGCCCTGTTGCGCAGCCTGCGCACCTCGGGCGCGGCGGTCGATCACGTGGCCAACGGCTCGCAGGCCGACACCGCGCTCATGACCCACAGCGAGTTCGACCTGCTGATCCTCGACCTCGGGCTGCCCAGCCTGCACGGCATCGAGATCCTCAAGCGCCTGCGCGCGCGCGGCTCGCAGCTGCCGGTGCTGGTGCTCACGGCGGCCGACAGCGTGGAAGAGCGCGTCAAGGGCCTGGACCACGGCGCCGACGACTACATGGCCAAGCCCTTCAGCCTGCAGGAGCTCGAGGCGCGCGTGCGCGCCCTCACGCGGCGCGGCATGGGCGCCACCAGCAACGCGATCCGCCACGGCCCGCTGGTCTATGACCAGGCCGGCCGCGTGGCGACCATCGACGGCAAGATGATCGAGCTGTCGGCGCGCGAACTGGGCCTGCTCGAGGTGCTGCTGCAGCGCGCCGGCCGGCTGGTCAGCAAGGACCAGCTGGTGGACCGGCTGTGCGAATGGGGCGAAGAGGTGAGCATCAACGCCATCGAGGTCTACATCCACCGCCTGCGCAAGAAGATCGAGAAGGGACCGGTGCGCATCGCGACGGTGCGCGGGCTGGGCTACTGCCTCGAGAAGATTCCCGGTTGAGCGTGCCCCGCCCGCGCGAAATGCCGTCAGGGCTGCTTGCGCAGATTGACGAGCAGCGTGGCGCCGGTGTTCGAACGGATCAGGAACATGAGGCTGCGGAAGTAGCCGTTGCTGTCGTACACGCCCGCCGGCACCAGCCCGATGATGGCCGGCCCGGCATAGCTGCCGGTGGCGGCGGGGGTGAGCTTGCAGTCGTTGGTGCTGGCCGTGGCGGCATTCACGGCCTTCAGCGTGAGGCTGTACATGTTCTTGGCCGAGCCGGGCTGCGCCAGGGCGACAGTGCCCGAGAGCGTGCACTGGCCGATCTGCACGCCGCTCGTGCTGCCAGTGAACACGCCCTGGCCGTCGACCTGCACCGTCACGCCCAGGCTCGGGCTGCTGTCGGTGTTGGACCACGTGCCGGTCATGCTCGCCTGCGACACCGCCAGCGCGTTCTCGATCGTGTAGGCCAGCGGGCCGACATCGGACGGCCTGCGGTTGTCGTAGGCGTAGGTGCCATCCACCGACTTCTTCGGCGCGAAGGTGCCCGAGCCCGTCACCGGATATGCGTTGGGCGGAACATACAACTCGGTGTCCAGGTTGAACGACCAGTCGAGCCCCGTGACCTTCAGCGAACCCCACATCGTGCCCCCGAGGAAGCTGCCCGCCAACGAACCGTTGGTGCCGACGAAGGCAATGCCTCGCACGCCCGCGTAGATGCCTTCGCTGTCATTGCCCACCGCGGCGGTGGAGCCGGGCTGCGGCGCACTCAGCGAGGGCGACGGCTCGGAGCCCGGCACAGCGGCACGGTTCTCGGCTGGTGCGGGCGCGGGCGCCGGGGCTGGGGAGGGCGCAGGTGCGGGCGCCGGAACCGGTGCGATCGGCAGCATCGGCATGCCACCGCCGCCCCCGCC
>NZ_JBWKXQ010000116.1:0-4169 GCF_059423125.1 Variovorax sp. GW531-E2
GAAACGGGAGGGAGGGAGAGGGCGCGGCAGCCGCGTCAGGCGGCGGCGCTGGACGACGGGGTGCGGGAGGCGCTGCCGTCGAAGTGCTGCAACACGTTCATCGCCGAGTTGGCCGCATGGCTGTGCATGGCGGCGGCGGCGGCGTCACCGTCGTGCGCCAGCAGGGCGGCAACGAGGGCTTCGTGCTCGACATGGGAATGCTGCAGGCGGTTTTCCGTCGTGAAGAAGCCTTGCGAGCGGAAGGGCGCGAGGCGCTGGCGCAGGCTCAGCGCGAGGTCCTGCAGCGTCTTGTTGCGGGCGCCGGCGTAGATCAGCGCGTGGAATTCCTCGTTCAGCGCGGCGTAGGCCTTGGCGTCGCCCTCGGCGGCGGCGCGCCCGGCTTGCTGATGAACGAACTCGATGCGCTTGCGCTCCGACGGCGCGGCGCGCAGCGCGCACAGCTTGGCGCACAGGGCTTCCAGTTCGCCGGAGGCTTCGAAGAGGCCGTCCAGGTCGGCGGGCGCCATCGTCGCGACCGAGAAGCCGCGGCGCGGCAGGTGCTCGATCAGCCGGGTCGAGGCCAGCTGGCGCAGCGCATCGCGCACCGGGCTGCGCGAGACGCCGAAGCGCGTTGCGATCGTCTGTTCGTCCAGGCGCTCGCCCGGTTGGAAACGGCGCAGCACGATTTCCTCGGCCAGGCGGTCCGAGATGGTCTGGGACAGCGTTTTTCCAGGCTCGTTTTCCATGGTTTGCTTCTTCGGAGGCGCGTCGCCCCGCTCGGTGCGCGGCGACATATTGTCGACAAAATTTAATTGTCGCATGCAATAACGCCAGCCCAAACGCCCCGGGCGGGCGTGCGCCTCAGACCCCCAGTGGCAGGCGCGCGCTGCTCTTCACCT
This sequence comes from Variovorax sp. GW531-E2, assembly GCF_059423125.1. Taxonomy (NCBI): domain Bacteria; kingdom Pseudomonadati; phylum Pseudomonadota; class Betaproteobacteria; order Burkholderiales; family Comamonadaceae; genus Variovorax; species Variovorax sp. GW531-E2. Next base: position 879 of record NZ_JBWKXQ010000116.1, read on the forward strand.
CTTCCATCACTGCATACGTGCGCGTCTCGCGCACGCCGGGCAACTGCCACAGCACCGTGCCGGCGAACTCGCGGTAGGCGGCCATGTCGGCCATGCGGGTCTTGAGGAGGTAGTCGAAGCCGCCGGCGACCATGTGGCATTCCATGATCTCGTCGCGCACCTGCACGGCGGCCTTGAACTGGTCGAAGACGTTGGCGGTGGTGCGGTCGAGCAGCACCTCGACGAACACGGTGAAGCCGCGCCCCAGCTTGTAGGGGTCGAGGCGGGCCTCGTAGCCCAGGATAAAGCCGTCGCGCGTGAGGCGCTGCACGCGCGCCAGCACGGCGGTGGGGGAAAGCGCGACCGCCTCCGCCAGCTTGAGGTTGGTGATGCGGCCGTCTTCCTGAAGGATCTTCAGCAGGCGCAGATCGATGCGGTCCAGATCAAGCATTCGAGGATTATCCGGCGCACACATCGATCGACTGCAAGAAATGCGGCCTATTTGCCACGGCCATAGGAGATAGAACCAAGGAAATGCCGTTGGACTACCCTTTCGCAGTCATTTGAACTACCGAAAGCCGTGGGTCACCGCATTCAACGCACCGTGGTCGAGCCCGGTGCGGCAGCCTGGCGGCCCGAGAGCTGGTCGACCAGCGCACCGTAGGCCGGGCCTTCGCGCAGCTTGGTGTACGCAGCCTGGGCTTCGCGGTAGCCGGGGCGCGACGTGTCGGCGCCGGCTTCGCCCGACTGCTGGGCGGCCAGGCCCGAGCGGATCCACAGCTGCGTGTCGGCGGCCACGGCGGCGCGGCTGTTGGCCGAGACCACGACCGGCTCCTGGCCCATGTTCTCGTTGTAGCCCTGGGTGGGCGCGGTCTTCAGCCACTGCTGGGCGTCGGCCGTCACGGCGGCGCGCGTCGTCGACGACGCGAAGGGCGCGGGACGCGGGTCGCCTTCGGCGTAGTTGCCGGCAAAGCTCGGCGCGGCGGCCAGGCCCAGCAGGGCGGCGACGGCGGCGGTGTTCAGAAGGCGGGTGGTGGCAGACAGCTTCATGTTCGTTCACTCCTTGAGGTGGTTGCTTGGTTGGTGAGAACGACTGTACGAAGCGCATCCACGCGACCGATAACGTCTGGATGACGGTTTTGTCATGTGCGTATCCACCTGCATCGGGCCGCGCCGAGAGGGACCGCAAGGGGCCTTCCAACTTCTCTTGCATAACCGCCATCGCGGCATGCATAAGCCATGGCGCGCGGCCCGCAGTCGGAATATCGTTGCGCCCATCCATTCCAACCAAGGGAATCTTCCATGAACGAGAAACTCTCCTTCGTCAATCCGACGGCCAACAGCCCCTGGGGCACCTACCTGTCGCAGGTCGATCGTGTCGTGCCGTACCTCGGCCCGCTGGCACGCTGGGTCGAAACCCTCAAGCGCCCCAAGCGCGCGCTGATCGTCGACGTGCCGATCGAGATGGACAACGGCACCATCGCCCACTTCGAGGGCTACCGCGTGCAGCACAACATGAGCCGCGGCCCAGGCAAGGGCGGCGTGCGCTTCCACCCCGACGTCACGCTGGAAGAAGTGATGGCGCTGTCGGCCTGGATGACCATCAAGACCGCTGCCGTCAACCTGCCGTACGGCGGTGCCAAGGGCGGCATCCGCGTCGACCCGAAGAAGCTGTCGCTGCAAGAACTCGAGAAGGTCACGCGCCGCTACACCAGCGAGATCGGCATCATCATCGGCCCGCACACCGACATCCCCGCGCCCGACGTGAACACCAACGCGCAGATCATGGCGTGGATGATGGACACCTACTCGATGAACGTCGGCGGCACCGCCACCGGCGTGGTCACCGGCAAGCCGCTGCACCTGGGCGGCTCGCTGGGCCGCGTGAAGGCCACCGGCCGCGGCGTGTTCGTCACCGGCCGTGAAGCGGCCCGCCGCCTGGGCATGGACCTGCGCGGCGCGCGCATCGCGGTGCAGGGCTTCGGCAACGTGGGCTCGGTCGCGGCCGAACTCTTCGTCGAAGCAGGCGCCAAGATCGTTGCGGTGCAGGACCACACCGGCACCATCGTGAACACCAACGGCCTCGATCTGACCCAGCTGGTGCCCATCTCGCGCACCGACGGCGTGGTCGGCTTCAAGGCCGGCGGCGACATCGTGCCAAACGAAGACTTCTGGGACGTGGCCTGCGACATCCTGATCCCCGCCGCCCTCGAAGGCCAGCTCACGGCCGAGCGCGCCAAGAAGACCACCGCCAAGCTGGTGCTCGAAGGCGCCAACGGCCCGACGGTGCCCGAGGCCGACGACATCCTGGCCGAGCGCGGCGTGCTGGTCGTGCCCGACGTGATCTGCAACGCCGGCGGCGTGACGGTCTCGTACTTCGAATGGGTGCAGGACTTCTCGTCCTTCTTCTGGGACGAGGACGAGATCAACGTGCGCCTCGACCGCATCATGATGAACGCGCTCAACCAGATCTGGGACACGGCCGACAAGCACAAGATCCCGCTGCGCACCGCCACCTACGCGGTGGCCTGCGAGCGCATCCTGATGGCGCGCCAGGAACGCGGTCTGTACCCCTGACGCGATCTCCGGGGCTTGCAGGGCCTTTCGGGAACCCCCGGCCTGCCGGGGGCTCGAAGCGAAGCCGCCGGTTGGTTAGCATCCGGTGTCCTTCCCGCCCTGCCATGCCCCAGACCTCTTCTGCCGCTTTCTTCGCTTCGCCGGCCCGCGTGCCGGCGTTTCTGTTCCCGGGCCTGCTGTCGGCCCTGTTGCTGGCCGGCTGCGGCAGCTTCGGCAAGGGGCAGGCCTACGAGCCCGAAGACTTCGACTCCACCACCACCCACACGCGCAACTACGCCGCCAGCGAGGCCCAGACCTGCGAGGCGGCGCGCCGTGCGCTGCTGAGCCAGGGCTACATGGTCACGGCCGCCAACGCCGACCTGGTGACCGCGCGCAAGAGCTTCCAGCCCGCGGCCGAGACGCACGTCGAGGTCGAGTTCCGCGTGGTCTGCGCGCGGGAAGGGGGCGCCGGCAGCGCCTCGGCCGGCCGCAGCACCGTGGCCTTCGCGACCGCATTGCAGGACCGCTACGGCCTGAAGAAGGGCAGCAATTCGGCCAGCCTGGGCGTGGGCGCCATCGGCTCGCTCTCGCTGCCCTTCGGCGGCAGCAACGAGGCGATGGTCAAGGTGGCGAGCCAGACGCTCACGGACGAACGTTTCTACGACCGCTTCTTCACGCTGGTCGAGCGCTTCCTGCAGGGCGGCGGCCCCGACATGCCGGCCGATGCTGAGGACGCGCCGAAGCCCGCCCCCCGCC
>NZ_JBWKXQ010000117.1:0-3703 GCF_059423125.1 Variovorax sp. GW531-E2
GCCGGCGGGCGGGGCGCGGGGGCCGCGGGCATGGCGGCCACCGACAGGCCGGCTTCACGTGCCGCGGCATGCTGCTCGGGGCTGCCGCCGCGCACGGCGATCGGCTGGGTCTGGTGGCGCGCCAGCAGGCTGCGCAGGGCGGCAAAGTCGATTTCGGGGGCGTCGGTGCCGCCCTCGGCCGCCTGTTCCTGCAGCAGCGAGAGGTCGATCACCACCGGCTCCTGCTCGAAGAAGTCGGGCGAATCCGCCAACTGGGCGTCGAGCGCCTCGGCCAGCACGTCGAGGTCGGCTGTCTTGAGGATCACTGCGATCAGCGGCAGTGTGGCGCTCTTGAATTCGAAAACCGCCTTGGTACGAGCGGCGGAAACATCGGCCATTGGAAAACGTGTGTGAACGTCGGTGCGAAAAGCGTTGGAGTCTAACGGGCGCCGGCCAAAGCCCGGTGACCGGCGCCGCGTTCACTGACCCCGCACAACAGTTATTGCACGAGGTTTCACTTTGTCTGCGCTCAGGCGTTGCGCGAACGGCCCAGCAGGGCGTAGAGGATGATCGCCCCGAAAGTGGCGGTTCCGATGCCGCCCAGCGCGAAGTCACCGAACTTCAGCGTGAAGTCGCCGGTGCCGATGATCAGCGTGATGGCGGCCACGATCAGGTTCTTGTTCTGCGAGAAATCGACCTTGTTGTCGACCCAGATCTTGGCGCCGGCAATGGCGATCAGGCCGAACACCACGATGCTCACGCCGCCCATCACCGGCAGCGGAATGGCCTGGATCAGTGCGCCGAACTTGGGGCTGAAGCCCAGGATGAGCGCAATGAAGGCCGCCACCACGAACACCGCCGTCGAGTAGATGCGCGTGGCCGCCATCACGCCGATGTTCTCGGCGTAGGTGGTCACGCCCGTGCCGCCGGCGGCGCCGCTCACCACCGTGGCGATGCCGTCGCCGATGAAGGCGCGGCCCATGTACGGGTCGAGGTTGCGCCCGGTCATGGCCGTCACGGCCTTCAGGTGGCCGAGGTTTTCCGCCACCAGGATGATCGCCACGGGCGCGATCAGCAGCATCGCGTTGGCCGTGAACACCGGCGCCGTGAAGGTCGGCAGGCCGAACCAGGCCGCATTGGCGATGCCGCTCAGGTCGACCGGCTTGCCCAGGCCCATGCCGTTGGTGAGCGCGGCGTACACCAGCGTGGCGAGGATCAGGCCGATGAGGATCAGCAGGCGCTGCACCATGCCGCGTGTGAACACCGCCACCAGGCCCACGCACAGGAAGGTCACGGCCTGCATCCACGAATCGAAGTTGCTGGCCGCCATGTTCTTGATGGGAATGCCCGCCAGGTTCAGCCCGATCACCGCCACCACGGCACCCGTGACCACGGGCGGCATGAAGCGCTCGATCCAGCCCGTGCCCACGGCCTGCACGATGGCCCCGATCAGGATGTAGACCACCCCGCAGGCCACGATGCCGCCCAGGGCCACCGCGATGTTGGCGTTGGCCCCCTTGCCGGCGTAGCCGCTGGCCGCGATCACCACGCCGATGAAGGCGAAGCTCGAGCCCAGGTAACTGGGCACCTTGCCGCCCGTCACGAGATAGAAGATGAGCGTGCCGATGCCGCTCATCAGGATCGCGATGTTGGGGTTGAAGCCCATCAGGATCGGCGCCAGCACCGTGGCGCCGAACATGGCGATCACGTGCTGGATGCCCATCGCGCCGGTCTGCAGCCAGGGCAGCCGCTCGTCGGGCGCGATGACCGCGCCGTTGGCCAGTGTGGACACCGGCTTTTCAGTCCAGTTGAACATGTGTTTTCTTCTCCTCGGTTGGTGTGTGTTGGGGGGTCGACGCGCTCCCTGGGGCGAGATTGTGGTCGATCCACCCCGTGCTGAACACGGGTGCCACCCGCAAGAGGCGTACCAGCGGGAGAGGAAAAAAAGAAGAAGCGCCCCCGGGGGCGCGCCCGCGCTCAGCGCGGCTGCAGCACCGCCATGGTGATGCGCGAGACGCAGGTCAGCTCGCCCGCCTCGTTCGTCAGGTCGATCTGCCAGACCTGCGTGGTGCGCCCGCGGTGCACCGGCCGCGCCGTGCCGATGACCCAGCCGCTGGTGGCCGAGCGGATGTGGTTGGCGTTGATGTCCAGGCCCACGGCGCGGTCGCCCTCGGGGGCCGAGTAGTGCGCGCCGCAGGAGCCCAGCGTTTCGGCCAGCACCACCGACACGCCGCCGTGCAGGATGCCGTAGGGCTGGCGGGTGCGCTCGTCCACCGGCACGCGGGCGCGGATGAAGTCGTCGCCCACCTCCAGGAATTCGATGCCCAGGGTGGCCACGGCCGTGCCCACGTGGTTGGCGGTCAGCGATTCGACCGAGATCTCTTTCTTCCAGATACGCATGCAGGGGTCTCCGATACAGGGGGTGCGAGGGCACCGAGGGCACTATAGCGACGACGGCTGACAACCGCAGTCGCCTTTGCGTGCTACCTTGGGTCGATGACCTTCCCTTCGGTGCGGCGGTGGCTCCTGGGCTCGGTGGCGGTGCTGCTGCTGGGCATCGGCGCGCTGGCGCTCGTGGTGGCCGCGCGCCTGCCCGACGACGAGGAGGTGGCGGCCCGCATCGCCGCCGGCTTCTCGCAGCGCTACGGCGTCGAGCTGACGGTGGGCGGCGCCCACTGGTCGCTGTGGCCGGTGCCCGTGCTGGCGCTGTCCGAGCTGGCGACCGACCAGCCCCAGCCCATCACCCTGCGCCGCGTGAGCGTGCGGCTGCACCTGTGGCCGCTGCTGCTGCGCCGCGAGGTGGCCATCGACGAGATCGCGCTCGAGAGCCTGGTGTTGCCGCGCGCCTCGGTGCGTGCCTTCCGGGACAAAGGCCCCGAGCCGCAGGAAAGCGAGCGCATCGTGCCGCTGCCTGCGCCCTGGACCCTGGCGCCCGTGCCGGTGGAGCGCGTGCGCTGGCGCGACGTGGTCTGGATCGACCGCCGCGACATCGCGCTGGCCTACGACGGCGAGGTGACCTTCGACGACAACTGGCGCCCGCGCGAGCTGCGTCTGGAGCGCGCCGGCGCCGCATCGCCCGTGCGCCTGCGGCTGGACCGCGAGGGCACGGAAGACCGCTGGCGCACCCGCATCGACGCCGGCGGCGGCACGTGGAACGGTGAATCGCGGCTCGAGGTGCTGCCTGAAGGGCGGGGCTTGCGCGTGTCGGCCGAGCTCGATCCGCGGCAGGTCGACATCGAGGCGCTGGTGCAGGCCTTCGGGCGCCGCTCGGCGGTGGCGGGCAAGGTCTCGGGCCACACCTCGCTGGTGGCCGAGGCCCGCGAGGTGGGCGCGCTGATCCGCGGCCTGCACACCCGCACCACCTTCTCGGTGCAACCCGCCACGCTGACCCGGCTCGACCTGGCCAAGGCCGTGACCACCGCCGGCATCAGCCGCGGCGGCACCACGGCGCTGGACGAACTCACCGGCACGCTCGACACCCAGGGCGCCGAAGACGGCATCGTGATGCGCTACACGAACCTCAAGGCGCGCTCGGGCGTGCTCACCGCGAGCGGCAACCTGCGCCTCTTCAACCGGCAGATGTCGGGCGAGATGGCGGTGGACCTGGTCGATGGCGTGGTCGGCGTGCCGCTGAAGATCGGCGGCAGCGTGGCCGAGCCCGAGGTGTCGATGACCGGCGGTGCGCTGGCGGGGGCGGCGGTTGGCAGCGCGGTGCTGCCGGGGG
>NZ_JBWKXQ010000118.1:0-3647 GCF_059423125.1 Variovorax sp. GW531-E2
CGCGCCGCGCAAGGCACGCCCCGGCGCCACCACTGCCGCGGCGAGCGCGGTTCCGATGTGTGCCCTCATGTGTCCCTCGTCCTTTGTATGGATTTTTTGTGCGCTTCCGGCGGCGCCGAAAGTCCGCACAAATGTAACGAAGGCTTTTGATTCATAACCGAAAGTTCACGCCGAAGTGGCCACCGCGCCACAGCTTTCACGGCACAGCGGATGCGTCCGCAGAAAATTTAATTCAAAAGTTTTCCTCCTCTGTTCAGTGGGCTCGCCGGCCTGTCTCAACCGCATCGCATGTCCGTCGCACGGCGCATGCGACGCGACCGCCGCCTGCGACAAAACTCCCGCCAACCCCTTGATTCTTCGTCGTGCCTCACGCGGCACGAAAGCTGCGCCACGCCCTTCGCGTGCGCCTTGCCGCGCCGCGATTCGATTCGATTCGTTCAACGACACACGGAGACATGCAATGACAGACCCGACCACCGGCTCCACCCGGGCCGCCGCCCAATGGCTGGCCGACTTCGCCGCCGCGCTCGCGCGCGGCGACATCGATGCGGCCGTTTCGCTGTTCGAGGCCGACAGCTACTGGCGCGACCTTGTCGCCTTCACCTGGAACATCCGCACGCAGGAAGGCGCGGGCGCCATCCGCGCGATGCTGCAGGCGCGCCTGGCCGACACGCAGCCCACGGCCTTCGCGCTCGAAGGCGAGGCGACCGAGGCCGACGGCGTGGTCGATGCGTGGTTCGGCTTCGAGACGCGCGTGGCGCGCGGGCGCGGCCACGTGCGCTTGCGCAATGGCAAGGCCTGGACGCTGCTCACCACCATGACCGAGCTGAAGGGCTTCGAGGAAAAGACCGGCGACAACCGCATCAAGGGCGCGGAGCACGGCGTGCACAAGGGCCGCAAGAACTGGCTCGAGAAGCGCCGCGACGAAGAGGCCGCGCTGGGCTACACCGAGCAGCCCGAGGTGGTGATCATCGGCGGCGGCCAGGGCGGCATCGCGCTGGGGGCGCGGCTGCGGCGGCTGGGCGTGCCGACGATCATCGTGGAGCGCAACGCCAAGGCCGGCGACTCCTGGCGCAAGCGCTACAAGTCGCTGTGCCTGCACGACCCGGTCTGGTACGACCACCTGCCCTACATGCCCTTCCCCGACGACTGGCCGGTGTTCGCGCCCAAGGACAAGATCGGCGACTGGCTCGAGATGTACACCAAGATCATGGAGCTCAACTACTGGAGCTCCACGAACGCCACCAAGGCGCGCTTCGACGAGGCCACGCAGCGCTGGGAGGTGCAGGTGGAGCGCGAAGGCAAGCCCGTGACGCTGCGCCCGAAGCAGCTGGTGTTCGCGCTCGGCGTGTCGGGCTATCCGAACGTGCCGAAGGTGGCGGGCGCCGAGAACTTCCTGGGCGACCAGCACCACTCCAGCCAGCACCCCGGGCCCGAGGCCTACGCGGGCAAGAAGTGCGTGGTGCTGGGCTCGAACAACTCGGCGCACGACATCTGCGCGGCGCTGTGGGAGCACGGCGCCGACGTGACGATGGTCCAGCGCTCGTCCACCCACATCGCGCCCTCGCAGTCGCTCATGGAGCTGGCACTGGGCGGGCTGTATTCCGAGCAGGCGGTGAAGAGCGGCATCGACCACCACAAGGGCGACCTGATCTTCGCCTCGGTGCCCTACAAGATCATGCACACCTTCCACATCCCGGTGTACGAGGAGATGAAGAAGCGCGACGCCGACCTGTACGCGCGGCTGGAGAAGGCCGGCTTCCTGCTCGACTTCGGCGTGGACGGCTCGGGCCTGTTCATGAAGTACCTGCGGCGCGGCTCGGGCTACTACATCGACGTGGGCGCCTCGGAGCTGGTGGCCAACGGCAGCATCCACCTCAAGAGCGGCGTGAACATCGAGCGCGTGAACGCACACTCGGTCACGCTCACCGACGGCACCGAGCTGCCGGCCGACCTGCTGGTGTACGCCACGGGCTACGGCTCGATGAACGGCTGGCTGGCCGACCTGATCTCGCCCGAGATCGCCGACAAGGTCGGCAAGTGCTGGGGCCTGGGCTCCGACACGCCGAAGGACCCGGGCCCGTGGGAGGGCGAGCTGCGCAACATGTGGAAGCCGACGCAGGTGCCCCAGCTGTGGTTCCACGGCGGCAACCTGCACCAGTCGCGCCACTACTCGCAGTTCCTGGCGCTGCAGCTGAAGGCGCGCATGGAAGGGATCGACACGCCGGTGTACGAGCTGGCGGCGTCGCACCACAAGCGCTGAGCGGCTCCGGCTTCCTCTCCCCTCGGGGAGAGGGAGTCACTCACTCCTGGATGAAGCGGCGCAAGCCTTCGAGGTCGGTCACGGTGATGCCGCCGTACTCGATGTGCAGGAACCCGGCCTCCTTCAGCCGGTTGAGCGCCGCGTTGCAGCGCTGGCGCGACACGCCCGACAGGTTGGCGATCTCTTCCTGCGAAGTCTGCAGATGCGGCTCGCTGCCCGGATGCAGCCACGGGTGGAACAGGCCGGCCAGCGCGCGCGCCACCTGGCTGTCGGCGTCGAGCAGGCGGTGCGCGGCGTAGCTGCCCATGAACCAGTGCAGCCGCTCGTTGATCTGCTGCAGCAAAAAGTGATCGAAGCCGCGCTGCGTGCGGTGCAGCCACTCGAAGGTCTCCAGCGGCAGCTGCGCCACGCGGCTGGGCCGCAGCGCGATGATGTCGGCCGAGCGCGGCACGGCGCGCAGCAGCGTGCCTTCGCCGAACCAGCTGCCCACCGACAGCCCGCCCAGCGTGACCGAGCGGCCGTCGCTGGAGGTGATCGACCACTTGAGCAGCCCTTCGAGCGTGCCGTACCAGTGCAGCGGCGTGTCGCCGCGCCGGCACAGCGCGGCGCCGGCGGCCACCTCGACCTCGCGCATCTCGTCGAGCACGCGCTCGCCCGCGCCCACGTCGAGCAGCGGGAACCAGGCCGAGCCCTGCAGCAGCTGGGGAATGGTCAGGGAGGCCGAGGGGATCGCCGGCTTGGTCGGGGGCATGCTGTCTTTTTTATTTACTGCGCGCCCTTGAGCTGCTGCAGCTCGGCCTGCGCTTCGTGCAGCTTCTTCTCGCGGTCGGCGATCTTGCTGGCGCGTCCCTTCTCCTGCGCCGCGCGCAGGTCGCGCTCGCGCTCGGCCACCTTGCGCTCCTGGGCGCGGATGCGCTTCTGGTGCTCGGCCGCCAGCTTGGCGTCGGTGCAGTTGCGGTTCACTTCCGCCAACGCGGTTTCGAGCCCGCGCACGCGCTGCTTCTGGCCCTTGGACTGGGCCATCTCGATGTCGCGGCCGATGGCCTCGCGCTTGGCGTCGCAGGTGGCGGGGCCCGCGGGTTGCGCGGCAGCGCCGAGGGTGGTGAACGCGGCCGCGGCGGCCAGCAGGAGAGGCAGAAATTTCATAGAGGGTGCTCCTTTGTGCGCAACAGCGCAGGGGCAACTTTAGCGGCTGGCGCCGCGTAAACCCTGCCCCCGAATGTCGTCGCGATGACTGAGTACAAACGCACTCCAAAAAATAATGGCGCGCCCCCATGAAAGACACCAGGAGTTCCCGAGCATGTCGAAGCGCAAAGTGATCGTGACCATCGCCCCCACCGGCGGCATGGCGCACAAGTCGCAGAACCCCCACCTCCCCACCCAG
>NZ_JBWKXQ010000119.1:0-3639 GCF_059423125.1 Variovorax sp. GW531-E2
CGGATGCAGGCGCTGTAGTGTCCGGGAGAAAGTTCGTCGAGCGTGGGCACCGTCTGTGCACAGGCCTCGATGGCATGCGGACAACGCGTGCGAAACACGCAGCCCGAGGGCGGCGAGATCGGGCTGGGAATGTCGCCCTTCAAGGCGATGCGCTCGGTGGCCAGCTCGGGGTCGGGCTTCGGGCTCGCGGCCAGCAGTGCCTGGGTGTAGGGGTGCGAGGGGTTCGCGAACAGCTCCTCGGTGGTGGCGACTTCCATCACCTTGCCCAGGTACAGCACCACCACGCGGTCGCACAGGTACTCGACCACGTCCAGGTCGTGCGAGATAAAGAGCATCGTCAGGCCCAGGCGCTCTCGCAGGTCCGCCAGCAGATTGATGACCTGCGACTGGATCGACACATCGAGCGCCGACAGCGGCTCGTCGGCCACGATGAACTCGGGCTCCACCGCCAGCGCGCGCGCCACGCCGATGCGCTGGCGCTGGCCGCCCGAGAACTCGTGCGGGAAGCGGCTCGCATGCTCGGGGCGCAGGCCCACGGTCTCCAGCAGCTCGGCAATGCGCTTGTCGCGTGCCGCCGCGCCCTTGTGCAGGCCGTGCGTGGACAGCGCCTCGCCCAGGATGGCGCTGATGCGCATCTTCGGGTTCAGGCTGGCGTACGGGTCCTGGAAGATGATCTGCAGCTTGCTGCGCAGCTTGCGCATGCGCTCGCCCGAAAGATCTCCGATGTCGTCGCCCCGGTACAGCACCTGGCCCTCGGTGCGCTCGACCAGTCGCAGCACGGTGCGCCCGATGGTGCTCTTGCCCGAGCCCGATTCGCCGACCAGGCCCAGCGTCTCGCCGGGGTGAATCGCGAAGGACACGTCGTCGACCGCGCGCACGGGGCGCTCGCTGCTGCCGAAGTATTTCTTGAGGCCGCGGACTTCAATGAGGGGCGAGGAAGAAGAAACAGCGGTGGTCATCATGCAGCCCTCACGAGCGGTTGGTCGGGCTGCACGCGCACACAGCGCGCCTGGCGGTCTTGCCGAATGTCGATCAGGGGCGGCATGGCGCTGCGACATTCGGGCAGTGCCTGGTCGCAGCGCGGCTCGAAGGCGCAACCGGGTGGTGGGGCGAGTGGGCTGGACACCTGCCCGCGGATGGCGAACAGCCGCTTGGGCTTCGGTTGCCCAGGAACCCGCGCCTTGCCCGGCAGGCAGGCCAAGAGGCCCTGCGTGTACGGGTGCTCGGGCTGCGCGAACAGCGGGCGCACGGGCGCACGCTCGACCACGCGGCCCGAGTACATGACCACCACGTCGTCGGCATGGTGCGCCACCACGCCCAGGTTGTGCGTGATGAACAGGATGCTCATGCCCGTCTCGGCCTGCAGCCGGCGCATGAGTTCGAGGATCTGCGCCTGGATGGTCACGTCCAGCGCGGTGGTGGGCTCGTCGGCGATCAAGAGCGTCGGGTCGCAGGCCATGGCCAGCGCAATCATCACGCGCTGGCGCATGCCGCCCGACAGCTGGTGCGGGTACTCGTGGATGCGTTGGGCGGCAGCCGGAATCTCCACCAGCTCGAGCATGCGCAGCGCGTGGGCCAACGCCGCCTTGCGGTCCAGCCCCTTGTGCAGGCGCACGCTCTCGGCAATCTGCTCGCCGATGGTGAAGACCGGGTTCAGGCTGGTCATCGGCTCCTGGAAGATCATCGACAGCTGGTTGCCGCGCAGCGAGCGCATCTCGCGTTCGCCGATCTGCAGCAGGTCCAGCGTCTTGCCTTCGCGCGTGACGAAGGAAGCCGATCCGCTGACCTGCGCATTGGCGGTCTTGGGCAGCAGGCGCATCAGCGTGAGGCTGGTGACGGACTTGCCCGAGCCCGATTCGCCCACCAGCGCGGTGGTCTTGCCGGGCTGGATCGAGAAACTCACGTCGGCCACCGAACGGATCAATCCGTCTTCAGTGGGGAAGCTGGTGCTCAGGTTGGTGACCGTGAGGCGTGGGGTGGTGTTCGTCATCACGAGGTCTTCTTGAGCTTCGGGTCGAGCAGGTCGCGCACACCATCACCCAGCAGCTGCAGCGACAGCGCCGTGAAGATGATCGCCAGCCCCGGGAACAGCACGACCCAGAAGGCCTGGTGCGCGTACTGCTGGCTGCCGGCGACCATGGTGCCCCAGGTGGGGATCTCGGGCGGTACGCCCACGCCGAGGAACGAGAGGCCCGCCTCGGCCAGGATGGCGTAGGCGAAGATGAACGACACCTGCACGAGGATCGGTGACATCAGGTTCGGCAGGATGTGGCGCCACAGGATGCGCGAGGTGCGAACGCCCAGGGCACGCACGGCTTCGACGAAGAGCAGTTCGCGCACGACCAGCGTCGAGGCCCTCACCACCCGCGCCACGCGCGGCGTGTAGACCAGCACCAGCGCGAGCACGGTGTTCATCAGCGACGGCCCCAGGATGGCCACCAGCGCGATGGCCAGCAGGATGTCGGGGAAGGACATCATGGCGTCGACCACGCGCATCAGCGGTGCGTCGAGTCGGCGGAAGAAGCCCGCCATCAAACCCAGCACCGTGCCGGCGATGACCGCACCCAGCGCCGTGAGCGCGGCAATGGCCAGTGAGTAACGCGCGCCGTGCACGATGCGCGCGTACATGTCGCGCCCGAGTTCGTCAGTACCCAGCAGGTGTTCGGCACTGGGCGCCTTCAGGCGCTGCAGCACGGCGGTGTCGTTGGGATCGGCGGACGCGAACAGCGGCGCACCGACAGCGAGCACGGCAATCACCAGCAGCACCAGGGCAGAGACCATCACGATGCGGCGGTGCATCAGCTGGCGGAGCATTCGAGGCATGCGCATCGTTCAGACCTTCACGCGCGGATCGACCACCGCGTACAGCAGGTCGATCGAGAAATTGATGAGCACGTAGATCGCGGCAATCACGAGCAGTGCACCTTGAATGACGGGGTAGTCGCGTCGCAGCACGGCGTTGACCACGAGGTTGCCCACGCCGGGCAGGCCGAACACGGTCTCGGTGATGACGGCGCCGCCGATCATGAGTGCGACCGTCAGGCCGATCACGGTGACGATGGGCACCAGCGCATTGCGCAGCGCGTGCTTCAAGACGACGGTGCTCTCGCTCAGGCCCTTGGAGCGCGCGGTGCGCACGTAGTCTTCACCCAGCACGTCGAGCATCGAGGCGCGCGTGAAGCGGATGATGAGCGCGGAGTTCAGCAGGCCCAGCACGGTGGCGGGCAGCACCAGCGCATGCAGCCGTTCGGCGAAGGGCGCATCGGGCGCACCGTAGCCCGAGACCGGGAACCAGCCGAAGGACACCGCGAAGATCTGGATCAGCACGATGCCCAGCCAGAAGCTGGGGATGCTGGCGCCCAGCATCGCGATGCCGGTGAAGAACTGGTCGACCACGCGGCCGCGGAACACGGCCGAGACGATGCCGCAGGGCACGCCGATGAGCGCGGCGATGGCCACGGCCAGCAGCGCGAGCAAGGTGGTGGGCTCGGCGCGCTCCCACAGCGCCTGCGTGACCGGGCGCTGCAAAAAGATCGAGGTGCCCAGGTTGCCCTGCAGCACTTCGCGCAGCCAGTAGCCGAACTGCACGGGCAGGGGTTTATCCAGGCCGTAGTCCTTCTGCACGCGGGCGATGTCGGC
>NZ_JBWKXQ010000120.1:0-3590 GCF_059423125.1 Variovorax sp. GW531-E2
CTCTCCCTCCCTCCCGTTTCCGCTGGCCCGCCCCGGCCCGCCGCTCCCGGCGCAGGCCGGCCGCGGCATGCGTCCGCACGCCCGTTTCATGCATGCCGCGACAAACCCTTGACGTTCGTGAACACCAAAACATAAAATTGCACACAATTCGTAGACACTGAATGCAAAACATCTGTCGCGGATTCCAACCCACCTACAAAAGAGGAGTCAATCGAATGTCCTGGATCGCGCTCGCCACTTACCGCCGCGCCGGCGGGCTTGCCCCCGCCCTGGTGATCGACAGCCAGCTGTACGACCTGGAGGCGGCCCGCGCGGCCGGCCTGCCGCCGCTGCCCGAAACCTGGGTCACGCAAGGCGTCGAAGCCATGCTGCGCGACTGGGCGAACGCGCAGACCTGGCTGCGCGACGCCACGCCCATCGCCGCCGCGCTGGCCGCCTCGGGCGCCATCCGGCCGGTGGCCGACGGCGCCGCGGCCGTGGCTGCGCCCTTCGTGCCGAGCCGCATCTTCTGCGCCGCCTCGAACTACGCCTCGCACGCCAACGAAATGGGCACCGTGCTGGCGGCCAAGTCGCAGAGCAAGCCGTACATGTTCCTGAAGCTCTCGAACACGGTGATCGGCAACGGCGAGACGATTCAGATGCCGCCCGAAACCAGCAAGCTCGACTGGGAGGTCGAACTCGCCGCCGTGATCGGCAAGCGCTGCCGCCGCATCTCGGTCGAAGACGCGCTGGACGCCGTGGCCTGCTACACGATCGTCAACGACATCTCGGCGCGCGACCTCAACATCCGCGGCGACTACCCGTTCAAGCACGACTGGTTCCAGGGCAAGTGCCACGACACCTTCGCCCCCATCGGCCCATGGCTGGTACCCGCCTGGCAGATTCCCGACCCGCAGGCCGTGCAGATGCGCCTGGACGTGAACGACGAGCCGATGCAGCAGGACAGCACGGCCAACATGATCTGGACAGTGCGCGAGCAGATCGCCTACCTCTCGACCATCGTCACGCTCGAGCCGGGCGACGTGATCGCCACCGGCACGCCCACCGGCGTGGGCATGGGTCGGGGTATCTACCTGAAGCCGGGCGACCGGCTGGTGGCGAGCATCGAGGGCATCGGACGGCTGGCCAATCAAGTGCAGGCAGAGCGCGTCTGAGCGCCGGCACGACGGGGCCACGGCCCCGTTCTTTCGCATCACAACAAGGTATGGAGACAACGACATGCAACCCACCCGCAGAGGATTCGCCGCGATCGCGCGCGCACTGACCGGCCTCGCCTTCAGCGCGCTGCTGGCCGGCGCGCCCCCCGCGTTCGCCCAGGAGAAGGTCACCTACAACATGGCCTGGCTGCCGCAGGGCAGCTCGGTGGGCGTGATCGTCGCGCAGGCGCAGGGCTACTTCCGCGAACTGGGCCTGGACACCGCCATCGTGCGCGGCTACGGCGGCAACCGCACCGCCAATGAGCTCGACCAGGGCCAGTTCGAATTCGGCTACGTCGACCCGATCAGCCTCGTGCTCAACCGCGCCAACGGCGGCAAGATCCGCATGATCGGCGCCATCAACACACGCTGGCCCGCCGGCATCTGTTTCGACACCAAGCGCCACCAGCCCAAGACGCCCGCCGACATGAAGGGCCTGCGCCTGGGCGGCGGCTCGGCCTCGCCGGTGCACAACGTCGTGCCCGCCTGGCTGGAGCTGAACCGCCAGCCCAAGGACAGCATCCGCCTGCTGCGCATGGACCCCGCCGTGGTCGACGCCTCGCTGATCGAAGGCAAGGTCGACCTGGCCGAATGCTGGCGCGGAAGCAACCGCGCTGTCACCCAGAAGCAGGCCAACGCCGCGGGCGTGACGCTCGGCTGGATCGAGTACAGCGACTTCGGCCTGGACGCCTACGGCAGCGGCTTCGCGGCCAGCGAAGACCTGATCAAAAAGCGGCCGGAGGTGGTGAAGAAGTTCCTGCGTGCGTCGTACCGCGGCTTCGAATTCGCCATGGCCAACCCCGAGCAGGCGGCCGATCTCATGGTGAAGATGTTTCCCACCACCGACCGCGCCGTGGCGCTGGCGCAGATCAAGGACATGAACGACCTGCTGGTCGACCCGGCAGCCAAGGCCAAGGGGCTGGGCCACCTGCGCGATGACCGCATGCGCGCCACCGTGCAGTTCGTCGACAAGGCCTTCGGCCTGGGCGGCAAGGTGAAGCCGCAGGACGCGTACAGCAACGACCTGCTCGCACCATGAGCGCGGGAGCAACACCGATGGTTCAACGCCCCCGTCCCCAGCGCCTCGGGCACGTCGTGCTCAACGTGCGCGACCTCAAGGCCTCCGTGCGCTTCTACACCGAGATCGTCGGCCTCGAGGTGTCCGACCACATCGAGGACCAGATGGCTTTCCTGCGCTGCGGGAACGACCACCACGACCTGGCGCTGGCGCAGATTGCGCCCGGCGACCCGCAGCATGCGGCCACCTACACGCCGGGGCGGCCCGGGCTGGAGCACTTCGCCTACCAGCTCGGCTCGCTGGCCGAGATCGAGGACGCCGCGCGCTACCTGCAGGCGCAGGGCATCGACATCGTGCGCGGCATCGGCAAGCACGGGCCCGGCGAGAACCTGTTCCTCGTGTTCAAGGACCCCGACGGCAACTACTGCGAGTTCTACGCGGAGATGGTGCAGATCACGCCCGCGCAGCCCTACACGCCCCGCGTCTGGAAGAACGACCTCGCGGCCTTCGACCAATGGCACTTCGACCGGTTCGTGGTGCCGCCGCCCGAGTGGGGGCCGCGCACGGCACAGGACACCGAAGGCGACAACAGCGACTACCCGAAGCGCTGAACGCCCACCACGCGACAAGACAAGACACGCCACATAAAAAAGATCCGGAGACAAGACACATGCACCCCGCCCCTTCCTCGCGCGCCGAATCGTGGCGCCGCTTCACCGACCCCGCCCTGCTGTTCCTCGCACTGGGCCTGCTGTGGGAAAAATCGGTCGACGTGTTCGGCATCAAACGCTACCTGCTGCCGCCGCTGTCGCAGGTGCTCGACAGCCTGTGGACCAACCGCATGGCACTGCTCGTGCAGTCGTGGGTCACGACGCAGGAGGTGCTGGCCGGCTTCGCGCTGGCGGCCGTCGGCGGCGTGCTGCTCGGGCTCGCGATCCACGCCATCCCGGTGGTGCGGCGCGCGCTGTACCCGCTCATCGTGGTGTTCCAGGGCCTGCCCAAGATCGCGCTGGCGCCGCTCATGGTGATCTGGTTCGGCTACGGCGACACCTCGAAGGTGCTGATGGCCTTTCTCTTCGCCTTCTTCCCGGTGGTGATCGCCACGATGGGCGGACTGGCGGGCACGCCGGCGCACCTGGTGGAGCACTTCCGCGCCATCCGCGCCTCGTCGTGGACCACCTTCCGCCGCCTCTACGTGCCTTCGGCCCTGCCCTCGATCATGGACGGGCTGCGCTCGGCGATGCCGCTGGCCGTGATCGGCGCGATCGTGGGCGAGTTCGTCGGCTCCGAGCGCGGGCTCGGCCACCTCATCCTCGAGGCCAATGCCAACGCGCGCACCGACTACCTGTTCGCCGCGCTGGTGGTGATCTCGGTGG
>NZ_JBWKXQ010000121.1:0-3327 GCF_059423125.1 Variovorax sp. GW531-E2
GCTCAGGCCTGTAGACAGGCTGGAGATGCCGCTCGTGGCGGTGCTGAGGCCAGACGACGTGGAAGTCGACAGGCTGCCGACATTGCTGTTCGTCGTGCTCAGGCCAGTGGACAGACTGGAAATGCCACTGGTCGCCGTGCTGAGCCCCGTCGAAAGGCTATCGATGCCACTCGCGGCCGTGCTCAGCCCAGTCGACGTGGATGTCGACAGGCTGCTCACGTTGCTGTTCGTGGTGCTCAGGCCAGTCGACAGACTGGAGATACCGCTGGTTGCGGTGCTCAAGCCGGTCGAGAGGCTATTGATGCTGCTCGTGGCCGTGCTCAGGCCCGACGACGTAGACGTCGACAAGCTGCTCACGTTGCTGTTGGTCGTGCTCAGACCCGTCGAGAGGCTCTCAATGCCGCTCGTGGCCGTGCTCAGCCCACTCGACGTCGAGGTCGAAAGACTGCTGACATTGCTGTTCGTTGTGCTCAGGCCAGTGGACAGGCTCGAGATGCCGCTGGTCGCAGTGCTCAGGCCGCTCGACGTCGAAGTCGACAAGCTGCTCACGTTGCTGTTCGTGGTGCTCAAGCCAGTGGACAGGCTCGAGATGCCGCTGGTCGCAGTGCTCAGGCCGGACGACGTCGAGGTCGACAGGCTGCTGACGTTGCTGTTGGTCGTGCTCAGGCCAGTCGACAGGCTGTCGATGCTGCTCGTCGCAGTGCTCAAGCCAGACGACGTCGAAGTCGACAGGCTCGAAATACCACTGGTTGCCGTGCTCAAGCCGCTCGAGGTGGATGTCGACAAGCTGTCCAGGTTGCTGTTGGTGGTGCTCAGGCCGGTGGACAGGCTGGCGATGCCGCTGGTCGCCGTGCTCAGCCCTGACGACGTGGACGTCGACAGGCTGCTCACATTGCTGTTGGTCGTGCTCAGACCGGTCGACAGGCTGTTGATGCCACTGGTGGCAGTGCTCAAACCAGACGACGTCGAAGTCGAAAGACTGTCGATGCTGCTCGTGGCCGTGCTCAGACCGGACGAGGTCGAGGTCGACAAGCTGCTGACGTTGCTGTTCGTCGTGCTCAGCCCCGTGGACAGGCTCGAGATACCGCTGGTGGCCGTGCTCAGACCCGACGATGTGGACGTGGAGAGGCTGTCGATGCTGCTCGTCGCGGTGCTCAGGCCAGACGACGTCGAGGTCGACAAGCTGGAGATGCCACTGGTCGCCGTGCTCAGCCCCGACGACGTCGAGGTCGACAAGCTGCTGACGTTGCTGTTGGTCGTGCTCAAGCCAGTGGACAGGCTGGAGATGCCGCTGGTGGCAGTGCTCAGACCCGACGAGGTCGAAGTCGACAGACTGTCGATGCTGCTCGTCGCCGTGCTCAAGCCAGACGATGTCGACGTCGACAGGCTGCTGACGTTGCTGTTCGTCGTGCTCAGGCCGGTAGACAGGCTATCGATGCCACTGGTCGCCGTACTCAAGCCCGACGACGTGGACGTCGACAAGCTGCTAATGCTGCTGTTCGCCGTGCTCAAACCCGACGACGTGGAGGTCGAGAGGCTGCCGACGTTGCTGTTCGTCGTGCTCAACCCAGTGGACAGGCTGGAGATGCCGCTGGTGGCGGTGCTCAGACCCGACGAGGTCGAGGTCGAGAGGCTGCTGACGTTGCTGTTCGTCGTGCTCAGGCCGGTCGACAGGCTGGAGATACCACTGGTCGCGGTGCTCAAACCAGAGGACGTAGACGTCGAAAGGCTGTCGATGCTGCTCGTCGCCGTGCTCAGACCGGACGACGTCGAGGTCGACAGGCTGCTCACATTGCTGTTCGTCGTGCTCAAGCCAGTCGACAGGCTGGAGATACCGCTGGTGGCAGTGCTCAAACCAGACGACGTGGACGTCGATAGGCTGTCGATGTTGCTCGTCGCCGTGCTCAGGCCGCTCGACGTGGAGGTCGACAGGCTGCTGACGTTGCTGTTGGTCGTGCTCAAGCCAGTGGACAGGCTAGAGATGCCGCTGGTCGCAGTGCTCAGACCCGAGGACGTAGACGTCGAGAGGCTGTCGATGCTGCTCGTCGCCGTGCTCAGGCCGCTCGACGTGGATGTCGAAAGGCTATCGATACGGCTGTTGGTCGTGCTCAGGCCCGACGACGTCGAAGTCGACAGGCTCGAAATTCCACTGGTTGCAGTGCTCAGACCGCTCGACGTGGAGGTCGAAAGGCTGTCCAGGTTGCTGTTCGTGGAGCTGAGGCCGGTAGACAGGCTGGAGATGCCACTGGTCGCGGTGCTCAAACCAGAGGACGTCGAGGTCGACAGGCTGCTCACGTTGCTGTTCGTCGTGCTCAGACCCGTGGACAGGCTGGAGATACCGCTGGTGGCAGTGCTCAAACCAGACGACGTCGAAGTCGAAAGGCTATCGATGCTGCTCGTGGCCGTGCTCAGACCGGACGAGGTCGAGGTCGACAAGCTGCTGACGTTGCTGTTGGTCGTGCTCAGGCCCGTGGACAGGCTGGAGATGCCACTGGTCGCCGTGCTGAGCCCCGACGACGTCGAGGTCGACAAGCTGCTGACATTGCTGTTCGTGGTACTCAGGCCGGTAGACAGGCTGGAGATCCCGCTGGTGGCGGTGCTCAGACCCGACGACGTCGACGTCGAAAGGCTATCAATGCTGCTCGTGGCCGTGCTCAAGCCCGACGACGTGGACGTCGACAGGCTGCTGACGTTGCTGTTGGTGGTGCTCAGACCGGTCGACAGGCTGGAGATCCCACTGGTCGCCGTGCTCAAACCCGACGACGTCGAAGTCGAAAGGCTATCGATGCTGCTCGTAGCCGTGCTCAAACCAGACGACGTCGAGGTCGACAGGCTGCTCACGTTGCTGTTCGTCGTGCTCAGGCCCGTGGACAGGCTGGAGATACCGCTGGTTGCGGTGCTCAGCCCCGACGACGTCGAAGTCGAAAGGCTGTCAATGCTGCTCGTGGCTGTGCTCAAGCCCGACGACGTGGACGTCGACAGGCTGCTCACATTGCTGTTGGTCGTGCTCAGACCGGTCGACAGGCTGGAGATCCCACTGGTCGCCGTGCTCAGACCCGACGATGTCGAAGTCGACAGGCTGCCCACGTTGCTGTTCGTCGTGCTCAGGCCCGTGGACAGGCTGGAGATGCCGCTGGTCGCAGTGCTCAAGCCACTCGACGTCGAGGTCGAAAGGCTGTCCAGGTTGCTGTTCGTGGTGCTCAGGCCGCTCGACGTGGAAGTCGACAAGCTGTCGATGCGGCTGTTGGCTGTGCTCAGACCCGACGATGTCGAAGTCGACAGGCTGCCCACATTGCTGTTCGTGGTGCTCAGGCCTGTAGACAGGCT
>NZ_JBWKXQ010000122.1:0-3191 GCF_059423125.1 Variovorax sp. GW531-E2
GTAATAGTCCGACGGTGACCGTTATTGACGCGCTCACTCGCGGGCGTTCAGTCGAGCATTGACCTCGTCGATGTCGAAGGCGCGAGGATCGAAGGGACGACCGATCCATTCCTTCATCTCGGCGTGCTCTGGATGCTGAGGATCGACCAGCGCTTCGAGGAACTCCCCGTAGCCCGGTGACCCGCCCACGTCTTCTGGCGGGCATGCGTTCTCGCCGCCGACGCACTGTGCATACTCGATCGGTGAGTCCACCTTGACGATCTGCTCAACCTTGATCTTGTGCCACCAGCTGTCGCCGAAGTCGTAGAGGTACTCGAAGGTTTTGCGCGTGCCGAGCGCCTCAGTCAGTGTCACATCCTCCTCGGGCATCAGGTCATCGGGGAACTCCCGTCCTGGCTCCGTTGCTCCGTAGTGGTCACGACCGAAGACGAACTCGTGCACGTGACCGCCGTCCCATCCCATGCCCCATAGCAGCATCACGTGCAGGCGCGGCAGTTCGATCGTTAGCGGCACCAGCAAGCGTCGCCACACCTTCGGACGCACGTCCTCGAGTTCAACGTACAACTGCCAAGCGTGGCGGTCTTTCTGAGTGGAAGTCGTGCTCATGACGGCACTGTAGCGCCAGCGCATTGCGGTGGATTTCCGCAGTGCGCGCCAAGCTCTCAGGCCGCCTTGGTCACCGGCGGGTGCCACGCCGCTTGCAGCTGTGGTGCCACAACCCAGGGCAACAACTCGTCGATTCGATTGATCGGATGGTCGGCGATGTGCTCCAGCACATAGCGCAGATACGCCTGTGGATCTATGCCGTTGAGCTTGGCTGAGCCGATCAACGTGTACAGCACTGCCGCACTGTTGCCGCCGGCATCGGAGCCGAGATGCAAGAAGTTTTTTCTTCCGATGGCAACCCCACGCAGAGCCCGCTCGGCCGCGTTGTTATGCGCCTCGATCCGGCCGTCGTCCACGAAGCGAGTCAATGCTGTCCAGTTGCTCAGCGAATAACCAATGGCCAACGCCATCGGCGACTTCGCCGAGAGCTGCGCCAAGGTCGTCTCCAGCCAGACCTTCAGATCGTCGAGCATCGGGCGTGTGCGCGCCTGCCGAACACGCATGCGCTCATCGGGCGGCCTGCCGCTGATCTCGGCCTCCACCTTGAAGATCTTGCCGATGCGCACCAAGGCCTGGTGCGCCAGCGTTCCGGCCAACTTGTGTTGTCGCTCGTGTATGTCCCATACCTTTCGACGCGCATGGCTCCAGCAAGCGGCCTCGGTAGCCTGGCCTTCTCGGTAGAGCTCGTGGTAGCCCGCGAAGGCGTCAGCCTGCAAGACACCCCTGAAGTGCCTCAGGTGGCGCACTGGATGCTCGCCCTTGCGGTTCGCCGAGTACTGGAACCACACCGCCGGGGGCGCCGTGTCGCCGCTGGGGCGGTCGTCCCTCACGTACACCCACAGGCGTCCCGTGCGAGCCTTGGCGCCTGCGCCGCCGAGCACGCGGATCGGCGTGTCGTCGCCATGGATCTTGTCGGCAGCCAAGACGTAGCGGCCGATGGCTTCGGCCAGCGGGCTCAGCAGACGCGCCGCCTGCGCCACCCAGTCCGCCAAGGTCGAGCGCTGCAGTTCCACGCCGTCACGGGCGTAGATCTGGCACAACCGGTACAGGGGCGTGTGGTCGCAATACTTGCTCACCAGCACGTGCGCGAGCAGCCCGGTGCCGGCCATGCAGCGATCGATGGGGCGGCTCGGCGCGGGCGCCTGCGTGATCGTGCTGCAGCTCGCGCAAGCGAGTTTGGGGCGAACGTGGCGCACGACATGGAAGCTGCCCGGCTCGTAGTCGAGTACCTCCGAGACGTCCTGGCCGATCTCGCGCAGACCGCGGCCGCAGGCCTCGCAGTTGCAACCGCTGTGCGGCGTGTGCATCACGGTGCGTCGCGGCAGGTGATCCGGCAAGTCCCGCACGCCGGTGCGCTGGCGGGCCTGGCGCTTCTTGCGGCCCTGCTCGATGGACGTGACGTTGGAAGGGTGCTCGCCGTCTTCGGCGTCGGCGCCCTCGGCCTGCGTCGGCGTCAATGCCGGCTGCGCGAGCTGGCCGCCCACGAGCTCAAGCTGCGCGTGCTCGAGCTGTTCGCTGGAGCGACCGTACTTCATGCGCCGCAGGTAAGCCACCTCGACCTTGAGCTTCTCGACGGTCAGCAGCGCGATCTTCAATGCCTCTTGCGAGCGCTGCACCTCGCCGCTGAGAGCGGCGTTGGCAACAAGCAGTTCCTCGGAGGTCATGGGTGCGACTGTGCCTGTCGCCACCCATTCCTACAGCGGGAGTTGTCCTGTCAACTGGAGAAGGCCCACCTATGCCGCCGCGCGCGGCTGCCAGGTGCGCTCGGGCCGGCGCCAGTCGATGCCCTCCAGCAGCATCGACAGCTGTGCAGCGCTCAGCGAGATCGAGCCCGACTCGGCCTGCGGCCAAATGAAGCGGCCGCGCTCCAGCCGCTTGGCCAGCAGGCACATCCCATCGCCGTCACTCCACAGCAGCTTGACCAAGTCGCCGCGCCGCCCGCGGAAGACGAAGACGTGGCCTGAGTACGGGTCCTCGGTGAGTGCCGTCTGCACCTTCGCCGCCAGCGTATCCATGCCGCAGCGCATGTCCGTCACACCGGCGGCCAGCCAGACCCGAGTGCCCGCGCGCGGGCCGATCATGCGCTCTGGCGCAGTGCGCGCAGGACACTGCACAGGCTCGCTTCGTCCACCGGGCCGCGCAGGCGCAACTGCGCACCGGCGAACTCCAACTCAATAACGCCGCTGCGCGGTGCCGACCTCGGTGGCGCCACAGCAAGCTCGCCTGACGCGGGAACCGTCATGACCTCGGCCGCCGGCGCGACAGTCACCGGCAACAGTACAGCCGCCGCCGTGCCGCCTGCAGTCCGAAGATGCTCCCTCCGCCACTTGAACAGCATGTTGGCGTTGACGCCGCCGTGCAGCGCGATTGCCGACACGGACGCGCCCGGCTCCAGGCTTTGTCGTACGAGCTCCTGTTTGAACGCTCGGTCGTGATGTCGCCGGCTGGCCTTGCCTGGGTCTTGCTCAGTCTTCATGGTGTGCACCATCTCCTTTAGCGCACACCTCCAAGCGGGTCTGCGATTCGGGTCAGATGCTTCCCGCGGCCCGCGCATCAGGCAAGGACGGCCTTCGTCAGACTATTAC
>NZ_JBWKXQ010000123.1:0-3047 GCF_059423125.1 Variovorax sp. GW531-E2
GGGTGGTGGAGGCGGCGGAGGCGGCGGAGGCGGCGTAGCCATGCTGCCGCTGCCACCGGTCGGCGGCACGCCGACACCACCGCCCGCGGACACCGGACGCGGCCGGGTGGTCCAGGCCTCGGTGAAGTCCGAGGCCACGGGTGCGACCTATCCCCTGCACATCTACCTGCCGTCGGGTTACGACGGTGCAACGACGACGTACCCCGCGATCTACATCACCGATGGCGATGCGGTCTTCAACCAGAGCGTGACGCGCTTCCAGAACTTCACGGACATCCTCGAGAAGGCCGGCAAGAAGGCCATCGTCGTCGGCATCGGCGGCACGGCGCGCCGTAACACCGACTACCTGATGCCCGGCGCCAAGCCGTACCACGACTTTCTGACCGACCAGCTGGTGCCGTATGTCGAATCGAACTACCGCGCCAACCCGGCCAAGCGCATGCTCTCGGGCCTGTCGAACGGCGGCGTCTTCACGCTCATCGCCTTCTTCACGGAAGGCGCGGCCGGCAAGTTCACCTTCCAGTACTTCTTCCCCTCCGATCCACCCGTCAAAGGCGCAAGCGCGCAACTCGAGCCGCTCGAAAGCCAGATGTACGCCAACAGCAGCACGCGGGAGATTCCTGTGACCTTGCTGTTGGGCTTCGCCGCTGCCAACACAGGCGGCCCGGAGATCACCGCCATGCACGACAAGATCGCAGCGCACAACTACAAGGGCCTGCAGTTGAGCGTGAAGGGCTACCCCGGAGGGCACACGCCGATGGACTTGCCGTCGTTCGAGGACATCGTGGCGCGGTTCATCGATTAAGGCGCGGGGTGTCGACCCAGGGTTTTTCCTAGCCCGTGAGCGTGTCGAATCGCAGCGGGCTCATCCGACGTCATCACAGAGGGTCGTCCTCTGTACTTCATCAGGAGAAAGCAACCATGGCCACCAACACCGTTCGCCTGCACCGCGTGCTGCGCACCACCCCCGACAAGCTCTACCGTGCCTTCGTGGAACCCGGCGCCTTCGAGCGCTGGCTGCCGCCCTTCGGCTTCACCGGCAAGGTCCACACCATGGAGCCGGTGGTGGGCGGCGCGTGGCGCATGTCCTTCACCAACTTCGGCACCGGCCACGGCCATTCGTTCGGCGGCAAATACCTGGAACTCGTGCCCGGCCAGCGCATTGCCTACGACGCGAGCTTCGACGATCCCCACCTGCCGGGCACGATGAAGACCACGGTGGTCCTGACCGCCGTGTCCTGCGGCACGGACATGTCCGTCGTGCAGGAAGGCATCCCCGACGTGATTCCCGTCGAGATGTGCTACCTGGGCTGGCAGGAATCGCTGGTCGCTCTGGCCCAGCTGGTCGAGCCGAACATTCCAGGTTGAGGATCGGCTTCAGGCACGCCGCGCTTCACAGCCGGCGAATCCCTTGAGCCCGGCCAGCTCATCGAGGATGGGGCACTCCGGGCGCTCGTCACCTTCGCAGCAATGAGCAAGGCGCTCCAGCAGGCGCTTCATGTGCGCGAGTTCCTCGATGCGCTGGGCCAGGTCCTCGGCACGTTCGAGTGCAACGCGCTTCACGTCGAAGCTTGCGCGGCGCCCGTCTTGCCACAAGGCGTGCAGCTCGATGACTTCCTGTGTGTCGAAACCCAACGTGTGTGCGCGCCGCACGAAGCGCAGCGTCGACACGGCGCGTTCGTCGTAGAGGCCGCCGTGCGCCGTGTCGTCGAGCAGCCCGAGCGATTCGCAGTCACTCAGCAGCCGCGCGGACGCACCGGAGCGCGCAACGACATCGGCAAGGGACAAGCGCGCGGCAGCAGCAGCCGGCGCCGTGGGATGTTCCATGGGGTTCTCCTTCGAGCCAAAGCGCGAAGTCTCAACCTTCACACCATGAGAGAGTCAAACGCGAGCAGCGCATGACCTTGGCACGCCAGGGGTCAGGCCTTCGCCGCGCTTGACCTTCACACGATGCCAAGCTTGACACTGCGAGTCACTCTTTTGAAAGGACTCACCCCATGCAAGCGTTTGAAATCCAGTCGATGACCTGCGGCAGCTGCGCCGGCCGCATCACCCGGGCCGTCAAGGACCTGGACCCGCAGGCCAGGATCGAGGTGGACTTGAAGAGCAGAACGGTGCGCATCGACACCACGGAGGACAGCCCTTCCGTGGTGGCCGTGCTCACAGAGGCCGGCTACCCGCCCAAACCGCTGTCGGCATGAGCACGCCGCACGCGAACCCTGGGCGTCGGGTTCACAGCGACGGCCGCAGTGCCTACTTGTAGATTCGCACCACCGCGTCTTCAAACGCAGGCACATCCGCACCGACGTGCGTGGTGTTGAATTGCGGGTTGAGCAGCTGCAGCCCCACGTAGCCTCGCGCGGCCATTCGTTGATACAGCTGCGTCACGTGCGGCTGGTTGCAGCCGCTTGAGCAACTCGCCAGTATCAACGTGACTGGCAGCGGCCTGCCCGCCAACGCGTCGAACATCTTCTTTTCGAGATCGTTGTTCTGGGCCTCCTGCTGCCAGAAAGCGCCCTCGATCGACACAAAGGAAGAAAACACCAGGTTGTCCGGCGCTTCGAGAAAGAGCGCCGTGGCTGCCAGGTTGCCACTGGTCGACAGGCCCGTGAGCATCCGGTTCTTGGGATTGGTCCGGTACTTCGAATCGATGAAGGGAATCAACTCCTTCGCGAGGAAGTCGTGGTACTTGAAGGCCCCGGGAAAGTTGTAGTCCTCCTGGCGTCGCCCGGTGTTCCCGATGCCGACGAGGATGACTTTCGTTCCGCGCTTCACCAGGACATCCATGAGATTCGCGAACCGTGTCTGCGGCAAGCCGTTGGTGGCATCGCCGTCGAGGGCATAGATGACGGGGTAGGCATCGGAGCCCTGGTCGTACCCGGCGGGCAGGTAGACGGAAAGAGGGTAAGGCGCGCCGGTGAACCCCGACTGGATGGATTCGGACACCACGCGGTTGGTGGGCGTCGGTGTCGGCGCTGGTGCCGGCTGCTGGGGCACGGGCCCTGCGGTCGGCGGGAGGATCGGCAGGCCACCGCCGCCCCCACCAC
>NZ_JBWKXQ010000124.1:0-2786 GCF_059423125.1 Variovorax sp. GW531-E2
GGCAAGACCTACGCCATCACGCTGCGCAAGGGCGTGGCGCTGCACAACGGGCGCGAGCTCACGGCCGACGACGTGGTCGCCAGCCTGCAGCGCTGGATGGACCAGTCGCCGCGCGGCAAGGCCGTGGGCAAGGAAATCGAGAGCCTCAAGGCCAAGGGCCCGCTGGGCGTGGAGATCGTGCTGAAGGCGCCGTATGCGCCGCTGCTGTCGCAGCTCGCACTGCCCAGCGGCATGGCGGCCATCATGGCCAAGGACTCCATCGCCTCGCCGTTGAAGGACTTCGTCGGCACCGGCCCCTACAAGTTCAAGGAGCGCCGCCCCGACCAGTTCGTGCTGCTCACGCGCTTCGACAAGTACGCCGCGCGCAAGGAGCCCGCGAGCGGCTACGGCGGCAAGCGCGAAGCGGCCATCGAAGAGCTGCGCTTCGTGCCCGTGCCCAACGCCAGCACCCGCGTCGAGGGCGCGCTGGCCGGCCAGTACGACTTTGCCGACCTGCTGCCGGTGGAAGCGCTGCCGCGCCTGGAGAAGGCCGGCGGCAAGACGTTGCCGATCATGACGCCGTCGTTCGGCTTCCCCTACCTCGTGCTCAACACCAAGGAAGGCGTGGCCGCCAACCAGCCGGTGCGCCAGGCGATCCAGACCGCGCTGGGCCAGGGCGAGATGCTCGCGGCCGGCTTCGGCGACACGCGCTTCTTCGTGGCCGAGGCCAACCACTTCCCCAAGGGCTCGCCGTTCTACTCGGCGGCCGGCGCCGACCAGTACAACCAGCGCAACGCCACCAAGGCGAAAGACGCCGCCGCCAAGGCCGGCTACAAGGGCGAGCCGATCCGCGTGCTCACCAGCCGCCAGTACGACTTCCACTACAACATGTCGCTCTTGATGGCCGAGCAGCTCAAGCGCGCCGGCTTCAAGGTCGACCTCAACGTGGTCGACTGGGCCACGCTGGTGCAACGCCGCAACGACCCGAAGCTGTGGGACATCTACGTCACCCACTCGGGCCAGTTCCCCGAGCCCATGCTCTCGCCGCCGCAACTGGGCGACGGCGCACCCGGCTGGTGGGATTCGCCCGCCAAGAAGGCTGCACTGAGCGCCTTCAACACCGAGAGCGACCCGGCCAAGCGCGGCGCGCTGTGGGGCAAGGTGCAGCAGGTGGTGTACGACGAGGTGCCCTACATCAACGTCGGCAAGTTCAACGGCCTCTCGGCCAAGAGCCCGGCGCTGGACAACTACCAGCCCGCGACCTGGCCGTTCTTCTGGAACGCGAAGATCAAGTAAGGCCGCAAGCACCGCCATGCCGTCGCGTCGTCAACTTCTGCAAGTCAGCGCACTGGCCTCCGGCCTCGGCGCCCTCGGACTCAAACCATCCATGGCCACTCCCGCTCAAGCCACCACTTCGGGCCCCGTGTACGCCTACGTCGGCACCTACAGCGACGGCGGCAAGCCGTGGCGCGGCGGACGCGGCCTGGGCGTGCACCAGTTCATGGTGGACGGCGCGACCGGTGCGCTCAAGCCCATCCCTGGCGCGCCACCCGCCGTGGCGAGCGCAGGCAGCGATGCGAAACTGCGCAACCCCGCCTCGCTCGCGCGTCACCCGACGCTGCCGATGCTCTACGCGGCCAACGAGTTCGAAGCCGGCTCCGTCTCGGCCTTCCGCATCGGCGCGAACGGCGCGCTGTCGTTCGTGGCCGAGATGCCCTGCGGCGGCAAGGACCCGGCGCACCTGAGCGTGCACCCCGACGGCCGCTACGTGTTCACCGCCAACTACGCCAGCGGCGACGTCAGCGTGATCGCGCTGCGCGCCGACGGAAGCTTCGACACCGACCGCGCCGCCATCGTCTACAAGGACGTCGCTGCCTGCGGCGCCACCACGCCCTGCAAGCCCGGCGCCGACGTGGTGCCGCTGGCCGCGCGCTCGCACGAAGGCTTTGCCACCAGCGACCACGACGGCCCGCACGCCCACATGGTGCAGGCCGACCCGGCCGGCAACTTCGTGCTCGTGGCCGACCTGGGGCTGGACCGCGTCATCTCGTACCGCTTCGACCGCGCCACCGGCGTGCTGAGCCAGCCGAGCACGGTGGCCGTGTCCGAAAGCTCGGGCGCGCGCCACTTCGCCTTCCATCCGAATGGCAAGTGGGTCTACCTCGTGAACGAAGAGGCCTCGACCATCGCCTTCCTGCGCTACGACGGCGCCACCGGCGTGCTCACGCTGGTGAGCGAAACCTCGGCGCTGCCCGCCGGCTTCAAGGGCACCAGCTACGCCTCGGGCATCCGCATGCTGCCGGGCGGCACGCACTTCGTGTCGCTCAACCGGCTGCACGACTCCATCTCGATCTTCAAGGTCGATGCGCGCACCGGCGCGCCCACGCTGGTGCGCGAGGAGTGGACGCGCGGCAACTACCCGCGCAGCTGCACGCTCGAGCCGAGCGGACGCTTTCTCTACGTGTGCCACAACAAGCAGGGCGACAACGTGACCATCTTCCGCGTGAAGAAGAACGGCGACGTGCAGTTCACCGGGCAGTACGTGGCCGTCGGCAGCGCCGCCGCCATCGAGTTCTCGTCATGATCAAGAGCGCATCGCTTCGCTACATCGCCTCCCGCGCGGGCGGCATGCTCATCGTGCTCGCGCTGGTGGCCGTGCTGGTCTTCGTGCTCACGCGCGCCGCCTCGGGCGACCCCATCTCCGTGCTGCTGGGCGACCAGGCCACCGCTGCCGACATCGCCCGCGTGCAGAAGGACTACGGCCTGGATAAACCCCTGCCCGTGCAGTTCGGCTACTGGCTGCGCGA
>NZ_JBWKXQ010000125.1:0-2777 GCF_059423125.1 Variovorax sp. GW531-E2
CCGTGATCGTGGCATCGGGGCGTGGGGGCGCCGCATCGTCTTTGCCTCCTTCCCCCCGAGCCGATCGGCCAAAGACGCGGATCAAGGTCAAGCGCATCAAGCCGCCCGAACCGGTGCTGCGCCCGCGTGGCATCGGGTTGTGGCTGGGGCTGCTCGCGGTCGCGCTGCTGCTGGTGGTCGCGGGCTGGCTGGGCTACGGGACCGGCAGCAAGGCGCCCGAGCCGGCCGTGGCACCGCCTCCTGTCGCAGCGCCGGCTCCCGTCGCGACGCCGCCGGCGGTCGAAGCACCACCGGCCGCGACCGAGCCTGCGCCGCCCGTGGCCGAAGCGCCACCTGCGGAAGCGGTCGCCGAGCCGGCGGAAGCCGCACCGAAGCCGACGCCTGTCGCGAAGCCGCGCAAGCCCGTGACACCTCCCGCACCGGCGTCCCAGGCCCCGCCCGCCGCAGCACCTGTGGCGGCTGCCCCGGCACCCGCGCCAGCGACACCGGCCCCGCCGGCCGACCCGCAGGCCCAATGCGGCGACCGCAACTTCATCGCCAAGGCGCAATGCATGGCGGCCCAGTGCGTGAAGCCCGAGTACAGGTCGCACGCACAGTGCGAGGCGGTGCGCCGTCAGCAGCGCATCGAAGAGGAAAAGCGCAACCCGTCGCTCTTGAACTGAGCCTGCGACGGCGGGCTCAGCCCTTCTGCAGCCGCTCGATGGCAATCGCCAGCGCGGCGGGCTTGCCCGACAGCACGAGGGTGTCGCCGTCCGACAGCAGCGTGTCGTCGGCCGGCACGCGCGCCTGGCCGTCCTGGCGGCGCAGGCTGGCCACCCGCACACCCAGCGTCGGCAGCGCCATCCGTTCGAGCGTCTGGCCGATGGCGCGTGCGCCCGGCGTGAGCGTGAAGCTGTTCAGGCGCTCGTGGTCGATCTCGTCGGCGTTGTCGTCGTCGGCGCCGTGAAAGTAGCCGCGCAGCAGGTTGTAGCGCGCGTCGCGCTGGTCCTGCACCACGCGGATCACGCGCCGCATCGGCACGCCGACCAGCGCCAGCGCATGGCTGGCGAGCATCAGCGACCCCTCGATGGCCTCGGGCACCACCTCGGTCGCGCCGGCGGCCTGCAGTTTCTCGAGGTCGTGGTCGTCCTGGGTGCGCACGATCACCGGCACGTGCGGCGCATGGGCGCGGGTGTTGGCCAGCACCTTCATCGCGCCGCCCACGTCCAGGTAGGTGACGACCACCGCGCTGGCGCGCGCCAGGCCCGCGGCCATCAGCGCCTGCAGCCGCGCCGCGTCGCCGAACACCACCGAATCGCCGGCCGCGGCGGCCTGGCGCACGCGGTCGGGGTCCAGGTCGAGCGCCATGTAGGGAATGCCTTCGCGCTCCAGGATGCGCGCCAGGTTCTGGCCGCAGCGCCCGTAGCCGCAGATGATCACGTGCTGCGCGGTGTTGATGGTCTTGCGCGCGATGGTCGTCATCTGCAGCGACTGCTGCAGCCAGTCGCTGGCCACCAGCTTTCGCACGATGGCGTTGCTGTACATGATGATGAAGGGCGTGGCCAGCATCGACAGCACCATCGACGCGAGCACCGGGTTGGCCAGCCACGGCGGCAGCAGGTTGCGGTCCTGCGCGAGCGCCAGCAGCACGAAGCCGAACTCGCCGGCCTGTGCCAGGTACAGGCCGGTGCGCAGCGACACGCCCGAGGTGGCGCCCAGCACCCGCGCCAGCACCGTCACCAGCCCCAGCTTGAACAGCAGCGGCACCAGCAGCAGCACCGCCACCAGCAGCCAGCGCTCGACCACGATGTGCCAGTCGAGCGACATGCCCACGGTGATGAAGAACAGCCCCAGCAGCACGTCGTGGAAGGGGCGGATGTCGGTCTCGACCTGGTGCTTGTATTCGGTTTCCGACACCAGCATGCCGGCGATGAAGGCACCCAGCGCCAGGCTCAGGCCGGCCAGCTCGGTGAGCCAGGCCAGGCCCAGCGTGATCAGCAGCACGTTCAGGATGAACAGCTCCTCGCTGCGCCGCCGCGCCACCAGCGTGAGCCACCAGCGCATGATGCGCGGCCCGCCGTACAGCAGCACGCCGATGAGGAAGGTGGCCTTCACCAGCGCGAAGCCCAAGGCCTTGGCCAGCGCCTCGGGCGGCGCGCCCAGCGCGGGAATCAGCACCAGCAGCGGCACCACGGCCAAATCTTGAAACAGCAGCACGCCCATCACGCGCTTGCCGTGTTCGCTCTCCAGCTCGAGCCGCTCGGCCATCAGCTTGACCACGATGGCGGTGCTGCTCATGGTGAGCGCGCTCGACAGCGCCAGCGTGGTCTGCCACCCCAGCTGCCAGGCCGGCGGCAGCTGCGTGGCGATCAGCAGCGCGCCGGCGGTGGCCAGCGCCATGGTCAGCAGCACCTGCGCCATGCCCAGCCCGAACACGTGCTTGCGCATGGCGCGCAGCTTGGGCAGGCTGAACTCGAGCCCGATCACGAACATCAGGAACACCACGCCGAATTCGCCCAGGTGGCGGATGCCTTCGGAGTTCTGCGCCAGCGCCAGCGCATGCGGGCCGATGAGCACGCCGGCCGTCAGGTAGCCGAGCATCGGCGGCAGCTTGAGCGACCGGCAGGCCACCACGCCGATCACCGCGGCCAACAGATACAACAGCGTGAGATCGAACGAAGACATAGGCGCCGATGCTAGAGCAATGTCCGTGCCCCGGGCTTCCCCGGGCCATGTGATCGCCGACCGCGCCCGCCTCGTAAAATCCGGCGATGAGCTCCCGCCCCGCCCCGACCCAC
>NZ_JBWKXQ010000126.1:0-2671 GCF_059423125.1 Variovorax sp. GW531-E2
ACCCAACCCCATTTCGAAGCCCCGCGCGGCCCCTCGGTCGAACTCATCAAGCTCTTGCGCGAGAAGTCGCCCCAGGACATCGCCGAGCTGATGCACCTGTCGGACAAGCTCTCGGCCCTCAACGTGGCCCGCTACGCCGCCTGGTCGTCCAAGAGCACCGACAAGAACGCCCGCCAGGCCGCCTTCGCCTTCGACGGCGACGTCTACGGCGGCTTCGACGCCCGCAGCCTCACGCCCGCCCAGCTCGCCTGGGCCCAGGACCACGTGGGCATCCTCAGCGGCCTGTACGGCCTGCTGCGCCCGCTGGACCGCCTGCAGCCCTACCGGCTCGAAATGGGCACCGCGTTGGCCAACCGCCACGGCAAGGACCTGTACGCCTTCTGGGGCTCGCGCATCGCCGAGCACCTGAACGAGCGCCTGGCGGCCGATCGCACGCCGGTCGTCGTCAACGTCGCCTCGCAGGAGTACTTCAAGTCGGTCGACCAGAAGGTGCTCAAGGCCCGCGTGGTCGAATGCGTGTTCCAGGAGTGGAAGGGCGACAAGTACAAGATCGTGAGCTTCTTCGCCAAGCGTGCCCGCGGCCTGCTGGCGCGCTGGGCCGTGCTGCACCAGGCGGCCACGCCCAAGGCGCTGGAAAAATTCGACCTCGAGGGTTATGGTTTCGACGCTCAAGCGTCGACAGCCGAAAGGCTGGTGTTCAGAAGAAAGCTAGCATGACCCCCAGGCTGCGCGCACTTCGTGTCGCTTCGCCAACCCCCTTCCAGGGGGCAACACCAGCGGCCCGGCAAAGCCGGTTCCGCGGTGTTTCTGGCGAAGAACTGCGTGGAGTCATGTGTTGCGGGTCTCATTGCAGAGTGGAGGAGCACTGACATGTCCCAAGCGATCAGTCCGGAATTGCGCGAATGGCTGGTGGCCCAGCTCGCGGCCGGCCATTCGGTGCCCGCGTTGCGCATGTCGATGCGGGCGGCCGGCTGGCAGGATGCCGCCACCGACCTCGCACTGGCCCAGCTGGAGGCCGGGTTTCCTGATGTGGAGGCGGCCCTGGCGCCGGCGCGCACCGAGATGCCCGGCCCCGACCTGGACGGCGCGCCGCTGTACATCGAGGCCGGCGATCGCCGCGTGCAGGTGCTGCAGACCGTGCGGCATCCGCGCGTCGTGGTGTTCGGCAACCTGCTGTCGGTCGAGGAATGCGAAGGCCTGATCGCCGCCGCGCGCGTGCGGCTGGCCCGCTCGCTCACCGTCGAGACCCGCACCGGCGGCGAGGTGCTCAACGTCGACCGCACCAGCGACGGCATGTTCTTCGAGCGCGGCGAGAACGAGATCGTCGCGCGCCTCGAACAGCGCCTGGCCATGCTGCTGCGCTGGCCGCTCGAGTACGGCGAGGGCCTGCAGATCCTGCGTTACGCGCCCGGCGCGCAGTACCGCCCGCACTACGACTACTTCGACCCGCACGAGCCCGGCACGCCCACCATCCTCAAGCGCGGCGGCCAGCGCGTGGCCACGCTCGTGATGTACCTGCAGGAGCCCGAGCAGGGCGGCGCCACCACCTTCCCCGACATCGGGCTCGAAGTGGCCCCGGTGCGCGGCACCGGCGTGTTCTTCAGCTACGACCGGCCCGACCCCGCCACCCGCACGCTGCACGGCGGCGCGCCGGTGCTCGCGGGCGAGAAATGGGTCGCCACCAAGTGGCTGCGCGAACGCGAATTCAAGTAGCAGAAGAAGCAACAAGGAACCGATGAAAGTCACCGCCAACGGCCTGCAGATCGAAGTCGACGACACCGGCGGCGAAGGGCGCCCCGTCATCCTGCTGATCATGGGGCTGGGCATGCAGCTGGTCGCGTGGCCCGATGCGTTCGTGCAGCAGCTGGTCGATGCGGGCTTTCGCGTGGTGCGCCACGACAACCGCGACATCGGCCTGAGCCAGGGCTTCGACCACCTGGGCACCGGCAACCTCGTGTGGGAAACCATCCGCCACCGCATCGGCCTGAAGGTGCGCAGCGCCTACACGCTGCAGGACATGGCGCTCGATTCGCTCGGCGTGCTCGACGCGCTGGGCATTGCCCGCGCCCACATCGTCGGCGCCTCGATGGGCGGCATGATCGCGCAGCGCATCGCCGCCACCGCGCCCCAGCGCACCGCCAGCCTCGTGAGCATCATGAGCTCCAGCGGCGCGCGCGGCCTGCCGGGCCCGCGCCGCGAGGTCGGGGCCATGCTCATGCGGCGCCCGCGCAGCCACGACGAGGCCGCGCTGGTCGCCCACAGCATCAAGCTGCTGCGGCTCATCCAGAGCCCGGCCTACCCGCAGACCGACGAGCAACTGGCCACGCGCCTCACCTTCAGCATGCGCCGCGCCTACCACCCGGCCGGCCTGATGCGCCAGATGCTCGCCATCGGCGCCGACGACGACCGCCCGCAGGTGCTGGCGCGCATCCAGCGCCCGACGCTGGTGCTGCACGGCGATGCCGACGCGCTCGTGCCCATCGCCTGCGGCCGCGATTCGGCGCAGCGCATTCCGGGTGCGACGTTCATCGCCGTGCCCGGCATGGGCCACGACCTGCCGCCCGAGGTCTGCACGATCCTCGCCCACCACATCGCTCCGTTCGCACACGCGGCGGATGCCGGAACCGCCCCATGAGCCACGACCCCACCAACCCCAACACGAACCCCAGAC
>NZ_JBWKXQ010000127.1:0-2567 GCF_059423125.1 Variovorax sp. GW531-E2
GGTCGTAGGGGCATCCCGGTTTTGCGCTGCGAAGGGGGTGGGGGTGCGTGGCTATACTGCCGCCCGTTGCGCCTGAGGAGGCGCGGCCGGGCTTGGTCTCCCGAAACACCTCTGCGCCCACCTCCCGGAGGCCACGCATGGCGCTCGCTGCCTCGTTACCCGAATCCTCGGCGACTCTCTGCGCCGAATCGCTCGCCCTTCAGGCCTGCGACGACCTCGACAGCTTTCACATGGTGCGCCGCGCGTATGCGTGCATCGAGAAACTCATCGTGCCGCAACACGTGAACGACACCGATGACGTGTACCCGACGCGCACCGAACTCGGCGCGCTCGTGCGGCTGGTCAACGAAGAACTGCAGCGGCGCATCGAAAGGGCGGAGACCACGCTGCAGTCGCTGCGTGCTGCCGTGGGCGATGCCCAGCGGGGCTGACGGCTCAGGCGGGGCGCTCGCCGTTTTCCGCCGGTGGTTGCTGTTGTCGCTGCTGTAGCGTCGTTGAGATGCCGTAGAGCGCCAGCATGCCGAGCACGTGCCCGATGGCAACGCCCGGCTCACCCGACTCAATTCGCGCGATCGTCTGGACGTGAACGCCCAAGCGCGCGGCAGCGACGGCCTGGCCCTCGCCAGCCGTTGTGCGCGCCAGCTTGGCAGCAGCACCGAACGCCTTGATCGCTTCGATCGCGTCGTCTCCGATGTCGGAAGAAATTCGTTTTCCTTGGGCCATG
Source organism: Variovorax sp. GW531-E2 (assembly GCF_059423125.1). Lineage (NCBI taxonomy): Bacteria > Pseudomonadati > Pseudomonadota > Betaproteobacteria > Burkholderiales > Comamonadaceae > Variovorax > Variovorax sp. GW531-E2. Next base: position 725 of record NZ_JBWKXQ010000127.1, read on the forward strand.
GGGTGATTGTCACTGCTTGCCGGGGAGGCGTCCGGGGCGGGTAGGTACGATCAGGCGGGAGCGGTTCTTGGCGACCACAGCCGGACGTTCGCGTCGGCGGGCAGGGCCTGTCGTTCAAGAAGAGCTCAAGTCCCTTATTGCTTAGATTTCATGCCAGAACTTCCGGTCTACTTCCATATGCAACCTGGCGCCACGCTGCCCAACATCGGGTACTTGGCCCCCTTTCGGGCTGTTGTGATCATCGAGGAGGAAGTCTCCATTGAGTGGCGCGACGATGTCAGCAACTGGTTGGTGAATTCCGGCTGCCTCTACATGATGGCGTGGGGGCTGGACTGCACTTTGTGGGACGACTCTGTCGACTGGGCGAACATAGGTCAATTCCCCTTCGAGGACATTCCAGAGGATCGATTCGTCGTGACGACATGGCATGACAGTGATCCACTGGATGAGGTTTTCTATTTCTGCAAACACACTGCTGCTCATCCGATAGTGGAGCTACCTCAAGCGATCTTGCTGCACATCGCCCGCAATGAGAGTGCAGGCCCGATGCTTAATGCGTATAGCCGCGCCTGATAGGGTGGGCGAGACCTCTGACGCATCCCCAGCCATGAACCTAGTCAGCCTGTCAGCACTTTCCCCCGAGGATGTTCGCGCGATCTGGCGCCTGGCGGCATTGCCCCCCGTGGATGTTCAAGGCGCCGCAGCCTGGTCATTCGAAGGAAACGGCATTCGCACGCGCACGACGTTCCTGAAGGCATTCCACGAACTGAACCTGTCCGTCATCGAGCTGCCGAATCTCCTGAAGACAAACGAACGCGTGTGCGATCTCGCGGGCTATCTCGACCCTTTCTATGACATCTACGTCATCCGGGAATCGAACCATGAGCGCCTCGCGGAGTTCGCTGCTTCGTCCCGCAGGCCCGTGGTCAATGCGATGTCAAACGCCGGCCATCCATGCGAAGTTCTTACGGACGCCTACTTCATCGAAACAACCATAGGCCCGATCCAGAAGGCGCGCATCTGCCTTTGGGGACCGCCGACCAACGTGTTTCGTTCGTGGCACGAGCTGGCCAGCGTGATGGGCTTTACGCTGGCTCATGTCTGCCATGAGAGCTTCCACGAGACCATCCCCAACGTCGCCTTTTCATCGGCTTCCCCAGAAGCAGCGGACGTGGTCATCACCGATGGCTGGCCTCGGGGCACAGAGCAGTTGAGCCGTCCGCTGTCCGTCGAAGATCTGACTCGGATGGGCAACCCCGTGCTGTTGCCGACGCCACCGTTCACTGTCGGTGGTGAACTTTCGGTGGACCCTCGTCGCTATCCGCACTTCGCCGGCTACGAGCAGAAGAAGCTCCTCTTGCCGGTGCAAAGAGCGGTGCTTCAATATCTGCTTGCAACCTGAGTCGACCGGGCTCGGTCAGTCGAGTGCTGAACGGAATAGAGTCGAAAAAACCTGAATAGCCTATGAGCGAGGACTTCATCTCCGTCAGTCGATCGCTTGTCGAGGACGCATGGAACAATCCCGACAAGTGGGAAGCCGACCTTGCCTCTGCGCAAGCGTTGCTCTCGAAGGCGCTCATTGAATCCCCCGACAATGTCCTTGCCCTGACGTGCTTGGGCGCCGTGCTTTCCGATCAAGGCAAGCACAAAGAGGCTGCATCCGCCCTGCAGCGTGCAGTCGAACTCGGCTCCACCGATCGGAACACGTTCTTCAACCTCGGCGTGGCAACGATGAACTTCGGCTCACGCGCGAAAGCCATGTCTGCATTCCGTGGGGCCGAAGGGCTCCAGGCTTCGCCGCTGTCGTGGCCGGCATACTTTGATGCGCAGGCCCATTGAGCGC
>NZ_JBWKXQ010000128.1:0-2566 GCF_059423125.1 Variovorax sp. GW531-E2
CCGGGGGGGGGCGGTGGCGGTGTTCATGGGATTCGTTCGACCTTCCTTGAGGGACTTTGAGCGCCGGCCGGCGGTTGCATCAATATCAAAGAATAATCTTTGATATTTAAAAACGCAGGCGTTCCGATGAATCTCCCTACCTCCGTCTGGCTGTTCCAGTCTCTCCACGCGCTGGGCATGGCGCTGTGGCTGTCGATCGCCGTGCGCAACAACTGGCGCGGCTTCGCGGGCTCGGTGTTCGCGGTCGGCGGCACGATGTCGATGGCGCCGTTGCGCGTCGATCCCGCCATCGACACGCCCTTGCTGACGCGCGCCATCCGCTCGGTGGCGCTGCACCGCGCGGCGCTGTACGTGGTGCTGGCGTTGCAGCTCGGCGCGGCGCTGGCGTTCTGGGCCGGCAGCGCGATGCTGGTGGTCGGCGGTGACCTGGCGGCCGCACGGCCGTGGCTCAACCTGGGGCTGGCCGGCTTTGCTGCCTTCCTCTTCGCCATGCACCTGGGCGGCCTGTGGTTCGGCTACTGGATACGGCAAGAGGGCCTGCAGCTCACGCACCTCGTGCTGCTCCTGTGGGTGTTGGCGGCGTTCTTCCTGTTCAACCTGTCATGGCATTGATGCCGCCTTCGTCCTACGCGCGCGGTGAGGCCACGCCCACAGCCCGCGCGACGCGCTGCATCCACCATCGGTCCCCATGAACAGAGTAATTCTTGCGTTCCTGGGTGGGGTTGCCTGCGCTGCCGCCGTGGTGGCCATCGCGGAGCCCGTGAGAGTGCCCGTCGACAGCGACGACAAGGGCACGGCCTACATCGCGCCCAACGTGAACTCCACCGAAACCTCGGCCCGCACGAACGGTGCCACGGTCGGTGTGCAGCGCCCGGACGGCAGTGCTTTGGAAGCCGGTACCGACACGTCTGGCAAGCGGCCCACCTATTCGGTCGGTGCCAAGACCGGCGGCGACGTCTCCTTCTCGGGCGGCGCGCACTCGGACGGCAAGGCCAACACCGGCGTGAAGGCCGGCATCACCATCAAGTACTGATCGATCAGACCATCGTCGCGTAGACGATGAAGCCCTCGTGCTTCGCGACCTTGTCGTAGAGCGTGCGCCCCGCCGCGTTGGTCGTGTGCGTCTGCCAGTACACGCGCTGTCCGCCCGCGCGCCGCACCGCGTCGTACACGCCCTGGATCAGTTGCCGGCCCACGCCCCGGCCGCGTTCGGACGACTGCGTGAACAGGTCCTGCAGGTAGCAGGTCGGCTCGATGCGCGTCGTGCTGCGATGAAACAGGTAGTGCACCAGCCCCACCAGCTGCCCCTCGCGCTCGGCCACCAGCGCATGCACCGGCTCGTACGCATCGAAGAAGCGCTGCCACGTGACCTGCGTGATCGCGTCGGGCAGGGCCGTGGGGCCCTCGCGGTTGTAGAAGGCGTTGTAGCCGTCCCAGAGCGGTTTCCAGGCGGCGAAGTCGTCGGGCTTGGGCGGACGGATCAGGAGCGCGGGCGTGGTCATGGGGTCAGGAGGCCTTTCCGTTGGGAGCGAGCGTGTCGCGCGCCGCGATGGCGGCGGCAGCAGCGGCGGTGGTTGCGGCGTTGGCGGGACAGGACGGCAGCGCCACCGGCACCGCCGCGGGCATGGGCTCGGGCACCGGCCCCATCGATTTTTCGAGAAAGTCGAGCATCGCGCGCATCGCCGCGCTGTTGTGGCGGCGCTGCGAGTACGCGGCATACAGCCAGTGCTCGTGCGGCATGTGGTCGCGCAGCACCGGCACCAGCGCGCCGCGCTCCAGGTGCGACTGCGCCAGCGGCTCGGGCACGTAGGCCACGCCCACGCCGCGCAGCGCCAACTCGATCAGCGCCACCGCGTCGTTGGCCTCCATGCGGCTGTGCACCGCCACGTCGTGCGGCTGGCCGTCGGTCTCGAACGGCAGGTGCGTGGTGGGCATCGGCGAATAGCTCAGCACGTCGTGGCGCGCCATGTCCTCGGGCACCTGCGGAATGCCGCGCTGCGCCCAGTAGGCGGGCGACGCGCACACCACCATGTCGAAGCGCACCAGCCGGCGCACGATCAGGTTCATGTCGTCGATGCGCCCGCCCGTCAGGTGGATGTCGATGCCTTCCTCGATCAGGTCGATGTCGTGGTTGGTGAAATTCAGGCTCACGTACACGTCGGGATAGAGCTTGATGAACTCCGCGATCACGTCCGAAAGCCAGCCTGCGATGAGCCCGTGCGGCGCGCTCATGCGCAGGCGCCCGCGCGGGTGCGAGCCGTGCGCCTGCAGGTCGTTGAGCGTGTTCTCGGCCATCGTCACCAGCTCGGTGCTGCGCTCCAGCAGCACCTCGCCCGCGTCGGTGAGGCTCAGGGAGCGGGTCGAACGGTTGAGCAGGCGCACGCCGCTGCGCGCTTCGAGCTCGGCCACATAGCGGCTGACCGTCGCCTTGGACATGCCCAGCGAGAGGGCCGCGCGGGAGAAGCTGCGCCGGAACGCGACTTCGCGGAACGTTTTGATGAGATCGAGACCATCCATAGATCGGCGCATTGTTCCAGCATCGGGGGAGGGGGCACGGGTCGTAGGG
>NZ_JBWKXQ010000129.1:0-2307 GCF_059423125.1 Variovorax sp. GW531-E2
CCGCGGCCCCCGGCAACGACCGAACGGCGGCCCGCATGGCGCAGCTGATGTCGCTGCTGGTGCAGAACGCGATCCTGGTGGTGTTTGCCGCCAGCTTTGCCGCGCGCCTGGGCCTGCCCGTGCCGGCCGCGGCCGTGCTGGTCGTTACCGGCGCGCTGCTGGCGGCGGGCGACGTGTCGGTGGTCGGCGTGGTGCTGGCCGCCGTGGCCGCCAACCTGCTGGGCGACGGCGCGTGGTTCTATGCCGGGCGCCGCTTCGGCTACCGCTTCATGCGGCTGCTGTGCCGCATCTCGCTGTCGCAGGACTCCTGCGTGCGGCGCGGCGAATCGCTCATTTCCGACTGGGGCGGCATGTCGCTCGTGGCCGCCAAGTTCGTGCCCGGCGTCTCCGTGGTGGCGCCGCCCATGGCCGGCGCGCTGGGCATGTCGGTGCGGCGTTTTGTCGGCTTCGACATCGTGGCCGCGCTGGTCTGGACGGGCCTGTTCCTCGGCCTGGGCTGGCTCTTTCGCGACCAGATCCAGCAGGTGCTCGCCGTGCTAGCGCAGGCCGGCGGCATCGCCACCGCCGCGCTGGGCGTGGTGCTGCTCGTGATGCTCGCCGTGCGCTACTGGCGCCGCCGCGCCTTCGCGCGGCTCACCGGCATGCCGCGCATCAGCGTCGACGAACTGTTCGACCTCATGAGCGGCGACGTGCCGCCGCTGGTGATCGACGTGCGCGGCGAAGCCGGCGTGCAGGTCGACCCGCGCCGCATCCCGGGCGCGCTGTCGTACACCCTCAAGGCGCTGCAGCAGCGCAACCTGGACCTCACCATCGACCCCGACCGCGACGTGGTGCTGTACTGCAACTGCCCCAACGAAGTCTCGGCCGCGCAGGCCGCGCGCGTGCTGCTGGCGCGCGGGGCGCGGCGGGCGCTGCCGCTGACCGGTGGGCTGGATGCGTGGGTGGCTTCGGGGCGGCCTACGAGCCTGCACTGACCTGCTTCGCAGCTGCTCATCGCAGCTGTTGTGTCATTGGGCACTCCAGAACGAGCCGGGCGGGCAGGGGTGAGTCCTGCCAGCCGGGTACGTCCTTCTTTCGGTAGGCCTCCAGCGAGGGATAGCCGTCCGCCGTCCAGTCGGTGCCGTCCACCTGTTCGAGCGCGACCACTTCGTACAGGCACTTGGCGTCGCGTGCCTTGAAGCGAAAAGCCATCCGCCCGGGTTCGCCGGGGCGGCTCATGTCCAGCACCTCATAGCTGCTGCGTGCGCAGCGGCTGAAACTCGATCGCCATTCGATGGTCTGGCTGCGCACATGGAGTACACCGTTGCATGCCCGGCCCGTGCCGGTGAACTTCCCGGTGAATGTGTGGGCGTGCGCGGGACCAGCCATAACTGCTGAGCAGGCGAGTGCCAGGAGACGCCGCCCGATGTTTCGGCCTACTTGCATGCGGTTGCCTCGGAGCCTCTGCGAACGGCCGCCAAGGCATAGCCGAGCTTGTCTGCATACGTCGCATCGCCATCCACGTTGTAGTAAGTTGCCGCTCCCGATACCGTGATGGGCTTCCAGCCTGTGATGACCCTCTGAACCGAGGCCCTCTGGTAGTGCAGCACCTCGCCGGGCCGAAGCATGTGTGCGGACGGATTGAGCCGCTTCATCACCTCTGGCGTGCTGCCTTTCGCTCTGGCGATGCTGTTCAGGGTATCGCCAGCTTTCACGACGACCTGATGGGTGCGGGTGTCTGCATCGGGCACGCTCTGAAAGGAGAAATTGGCCATGCGCAGCAGCAGGTAGCCGATGCCCGCGCGGATGTTGTCGGCAGGCGCGCGGCGCACGCCGTCGACGGAGAGGCTTCTGCGGTAAGAGGGCGGGAGGATCAGGTCACCGCCGTCCTTGCCACCCAGCAGCGCCTGGAGGCCCAGATCTCCTGTATTGCCGATCTGCATCGGGCGGGTCTTCCACTGCGGCCGTTTGGCCCCCGTTTCGACCCACAGCATGGCCTTCACCAGGCGCCAGTCCAACGGGACGTAGCCCTTGGTTCGAGAGAGGTGCATGTCGTATTCATGGACGGCCGAGCGGATCTCGCAGTCGTGGCTGTTCCACTTGTCGTCGGCGTTGTCGATGCCGCGCTTCCAGCCTTCATTGTCTGTCTCGGCTGCCGTCGTCTTTTGCGTCTTGCGCATACGTGCTCCCTCTTCCGGTTGTTGATGTCCCCGTGTTGTAGGCCGGTTCGGCGCTGCACACTGTCACCCAACGTCACCCGGTCCTTCTTCCCCGGAATTTCTCCGCGAAGCCGCGAGGTCAGCTCCCCGCCCACCCCCGGTGGTAGTC
>NZ_JBWKXQ010000130.1:0-2154 GCF_059423125.1 Variovorax sp. GW531-E2
CACGTCGATGGGGTGCCTTGCGCAGCGAAATCAAGGAGGAGGCCGCAGGCCGGGGGACATTCGCGGAGCAAGGCTCCCCGTCGGCGGGAGCGTCGCCCTGAAAAAAGTCCTCAGTGATTCCGACGAGGAATCCCCGCCGTCTGCGCCACGCGCTGGTACTTGGTCGCCGGCTTCAGCACCATGCCTTCAGAAAGCGTGTCCACCATCGCGCGCTGGATCTCCTGCCATGGCGTCTGGCTCGCGGGAATCGGGTAGCCGCCCTTCGCTTCGAGGTCACGGGCGCGCGCCTGCAGCACGTCGTCGCTGACAAGCATGTTGACGGTGCGTTCCTTCAAATCCACGCGCACCTTGTCGCCGGTCTGCAGCAATGCCAGGCCCGCGCCTGCGGCGGCTTCAGGCGAGGCGTTGAGGATCGACGGCGAGCCCGAAGTGCCCGACTGCCGGCCGTCTCCGATGCAGGGCAAGGCCGACACGCCGCTCTTGAGCAGGTGCGAGGGCGCGCGCATGTTGACCACTTCCGACGAGCCCGGGTGCCCGATGGGGCCAACGCCGCGCATGAACAGGATGCAGCTCGCGTCGATGTCCAGCGACGGGTCTTCGATGCGGGCTTCGAAATCCTCCGGGCCGTCGAACACGATGGCGCGGCCCACGAAGGCGTCGAGGTCGCCGGCCTTGCTGAGGTAACGCGCGCGGAACTCGTCGGAGATGACGCTGGTCTTCATGATCGCGCTGTCGAAGAGGTTGCCCGACATCACGAGGAAGCCGGCGTTCTCGCGCAGCGGCTGGTCGAAGGGGCGGATCACGTCGGCGTCTTTCACCGGCGCGTCGGCGCAGTTGACGGCCAGGGTGTGGCCGTTGACAGTGCGCGCGTCGGTGCGGATCAGGCCGTGGCGATGCAGTTCGGCCACCACCGCGGGCACGCCGCCCGCGCGGTAGAACTCCTCGCCGAGGTACTTGCCGGCGGGCTGCATGTCGAGCAGCAGCGGCACGTCGAGGCCGACCGTTTCCCAGTCCTGGATGTTGAGCTCGACCCCCGCATGCTTGGCAATGGCGATGAGGTGGATCGGCGCGTTGGTCGAACCGCCGATGGCCGAGTTGACGACGATCGCGTTCTCGAAGGCCGAGCGCGTGAGGATGTCGGAGGGCTTGAGGTCTTCGCGCACCATGTCGACGATGCGCCGGCCGGTTTCGTAGGCCATCTGGCCGCGCTCGCGGTACGGCGCGGGAATGGCCGCGCAGCCGGGCAGGCTCATGCCTAGGGCTTCGGCCAGGGCGTTCATGGTCGAGGCCGTGCCCATCACGTTGCAGTGGCCGGCCGAGGGCACGGTGGAACCCACGAGGTCGATGTAGCCGGGGAAGTCGATGCTGCCCTTGGCGAACAGCTCGCGCGCCTTGAACAGCGTGGTGCCGGTGCCGGTGCGCTGGCCTTCGTGCCAGCCATTGAGCATGGGGCCGCCCGACAGCACAATGGCGGGGATGTTGGCGGTGGCCGCGGCCATCAGCGCGGCGGGCGTGGTCTTGTCGCAGCCGGTGGTCAGCACCACGCCATCGATCGGGTAGCCGGTGAGGATTTCGACGAGCCCCAGGTAGGCCAGGTTGCGGTCGAGCGCGGCCGTGGGGCGGCGGCCGTTCTCCTGGATCGGGTGCATGGGAAATTCCATCGCGATGCCGCCCATCTCGCGGATGCCTTCGCGCACCCGCAGCGACAGCTCGCGGTGATGGCGGTTGCAGGGCGTGAGGTCGGAGCCGCTTTGCGCGATGCCGATGATCGGCTTGCCCGATTGCAGCTCTTCGCGGGTGAGGCCGTAGTTCAGGAACCAGGCCAGGTGCAGGACCGAGAGTTCGCTGTGTTCGGGGTTGTTGAACCAGGCGGCGGAGCGCAGGGGGCGGGGTGTCGTCATGGCGTCGGCTTTCAGGGTGGTCGGCGAACGCGCGCGGCGGCCCCCTGCGCGGCATGGCGGTGGGCCATGGCGGTGTTTTGGGTGTCTCCGGTGCGTTCTTGTTGTGCGAATACGTTGGCGAAGGGGAGCTTAGGTTTTCGCCTTCGCCAAAGCCAATGAGATCGGTTGAGGATCGGTATAAGCGCGCCAAATACACCGCCAAACGCCCGGTCTGCGCCCCGCTTTTAGAATGTTTCCGGTGAGTGCCCTACCC
>NZ_JBWKXQ010000131.1:0-2060 GCF_059423125.1 Variovorax sp. GW531-E2
GTGGTGGTGGTGGTGGCTTCGTGTTGCCGCCGCCGGCCCCGCCGCCCGCACCGGCACCAGCCCCGGCGCCTGCACCCACACCAGCGCCGGCCCCCGCACCCGCGCCGAATCCGGGCGCGACCACTTTCCTGTACGAGGGCCTGCCGGCTGCGACCGCCACGTCGGCCTTCTTCGACAGCCTCGCTGCACAGGGCGCGCGCGGGTTCCGTTTCCTGAGCGGTTTCTCTTTCATGACCAGCCCGACCACTGTCGATCAGGTTGATGGGTTCGTGAAGACCGTCGATGCGACCTACAGCTACGAGAAGAAGCCGCAGGCCACGTCCAACGCGGACCTGCTGAACCAGCTGAATGAAGCCGGTGCGCGGGGCTTCCAATGGGCGGGCGAGTGGAGCGTCGGTGGCGAGACCTTCTACTTCTACCGCAAGAGCAGCGCCGACACTGCCACCTACAGCTACCGTGTCGAGCTGGCGCCTAAGAGCAAGGCGGACTACCTGACGCAGGCGAACACCCAAGGCGCGAGCGGCTTTTTCAACCGGACGACCGCATTCATAACCGGAGATCCGGCGGGCACGGTCGCCGTCTATGAGAAGAGCTCGGTTGGCAACGCCACCTTCGCCTACGAGATGGGTGACATCAGCGGTGATCACGCTGGGTACCTTGCGCAATTCAACGAGCGCGGAAGCCGTGGCTTCCGTTTCCGGGGCGAACTCCTCTTTGCGGGGGGCAACGGTGTGCTCTACGCCAAGGACCTGTCGCAGTCGACGACCTTCAACTTCTATTCGCTTGCACCAGCCACCAACACCACGGCCCTCATCCAGCAGGCGAACGCCGAAGGGGCCAAGAAGGCGGCGCTGCTCGGACACCTGGCGCTGGGCACCAGCGAGCAGAAGGCCTATTACTTCACACCGACCGATTGCAACGTCAGCCCGTTGTGCGGCCCGACGTCACCGTTCGGTTTCTGATTTCCGAAGAGGCACACACGCAGGGGGAAATACAAAGGGAGAAAAAAGAAAGACAGGGAGCTGACGGTCCCCGGCGCGAGTCGGGGACCGTTTTTTTTAACCGAAGCGAAAAGCGGCGAAAGCGCCGGTCAGCCCAGGAGTGCCTGCGCGAACTCGCGGGCGTTGAAGGTCTCGAGGTCCTCGAGCTTTTCGCCCACGCCGATGAAGTACACCGGAATCGGCCGCTCGCGCGCGATGGCGCACAGCACGCCGCCCTTGGCGGTGCCGTCGAGCTTGGTGACGATGAGGCCCGTGAGGCCCAGGGTCTCGTCGAAGGCCTTGACCTGTGCCAGCGCGTTCTGGCCGGTGTTGCCGTCGATCACCAGCAGCACCTCGTGCGGCGCGGTGGCGTCGGCCTTGGTGACGACGCGTTTGATCTTCTTGAGCTCGTCCATCAGGTGCAGCTGTGTGGGCAGGCGCCCGGCCGTGTCGACCAGCACCACGTCCTTGCCGCGCGCCTTGCCGGCGTTCACCGCGTCGAAGCTCACGGCCGAGGGGTCGCCGCCTTCGTTGCTCACGATCTCGACGGTGTTGCGGTCGGCCCAGACCAGCAGCTGCTCGCGCGCCGCCGCCCGGAAGGTGTCGGCCGCGGCCAGCAGCACCGAAGCGCCCTCGGTGGCCAGGTGCTTGGTGAGCTTGCCGATGGAGGTGGTCTTGCCCGCGCCGTTGACGCCGGCCACCATGATCACGGTGGGCGTGTACTCGCCGATGACCAGTGGCTTCTCCAGCGGCTTGAGCAGGTCGGTGACGGCGTCGGCCAGCAGGCGCTTGACCTGCGAGGCGTCGGTGGCCATCTGGCGCTTGACGCGCACCTTCAGGTCGTCGAGCAGGAACTCGGTGGCCTTGACGCCGGTGTCGGCCATGAGCAGCGCCGATTCGAGCTCTTCATACAGCGCGTCGTCGATCTGCGCGTTGACGAACACGGCCTGGATGCCGGTGCCGGTCTTGCGCAGGCCGGTCTTGAGCTTGTCGAACCAGCTCTTGCGCTCGGTGGCGATGGGGGCCGGTTCGGCGACCACGGCGACAGGCGCGGGAGGCGGTGCGGGCGCGGGCGCCGGG
>NZ_JBWKXQ010000132.1:0-1716 GCF_059423125.1 Variovorax sp. GW531-E2
CCGCCGCCCCCACCGCCGCCGCAGCCCACGAGCACCGCCATGACGACGAGCCAGAAGGTCGTCACTGTCCATTTGCGCATCTGCTTCTCCTAAGTGTTTGGTTTCCAGCCCGGTTTCCTAAAGGAGCGCCAGGGAGTGAAAACGTTTGCGCAAACCTTTGCGCAAACGTTTGCCAAACTCTAAGTGGCAGGCCGCAGGCGTGGCAATGGGGTGCGGCTAGGGGTTTTCCGCGAGGCCGGGGCTGGCCTCGCGCGCGGGGTCAGGCCGTCTGTCAGCCCGGGCTGGGCACAAGGTCGATCAGCCGGTTCTCGCGCAGCGGCGAGCGGGGGCGCAGGAAGAGCTGGTCTTCTTCCACCGGCGCGGCGGCCTTCTCCAGGCCCGGGGTGTCCGCGGCCTTGGCGGATGCCGCCGTGCACGAACCGGTGTCGCGCAACCGCAGCGCCGCGGCCAGCCGGCCTTCGGCGGTGTCGCCCAGCAGGTGGTCGAAGTCGTCGGCCACGGCGCAGCTGGCATTGGGTGCAAAGCCGTCGCCGTAGTCGCCGAAGCCGGCCTGGTTGACGCCCTTGAAGTTGACCGCGAAGTAGGTGGTGCCGCAGTTGTCCTGCGGAACGAACCCGTAGGGCTTGCCGCAGGTGGTGGCGCCCACGAGGTTGACCGTGACGCCCACGCCGCGCAGGCTGTTGATGACCGACTCGCTGGCCGAGCAGGTGCTGCGGCCCGTCAGCAGCGTGACGCGCGACAGGCCCAGCGTGGGCAGGGGTTGGCCGGCCCGGGTGGTCGTGAAGAAGGGCGTGAGGTTGTCCGCGAGCGTGGTGCGGTACGGGTTCTTGTCGTTGAAGGTCAGCAACTCGAAGGTCTTGCCGTTCGTCGGGCCCGGCCCGGCCACCATGTAGGCCAGCTGGCTCGCGATGCGCAACTGGCCGCCGCCGTTGTAGCGCATGTCGATCACGAGGTCCTGGACGCCGCCGTCCTGCTTGAGCGTGTTCATGGCCGTGACGAGCTGCCCCTCGGCGGTCGAGATGTGGTCGTTGAACAGCAGGTAGCCCACGCGGTTGCCGGCCGGCCCGATGGTGCGGGTGTACAGCACCGGCGTGCTCGTGATGCGCTGGGCCGTGAGCTCGATCGGACTGCCGCGCGTGCCGCTCACCTCGAAGGTGAAGGTGTGCTTCTCGCCGAGGTTCTGCGGCGAGATCGCGCGGTTGATGATGTCGACATTGGCCTGCCCGGTGCTGCTCACCACGTCGACGCCGTCGACCGCGACCAGCTTGGCCCCGCGCGCCAGGCCGGCCGCCGCCGCCGCCGAACCCGGCTCGACGAAGGCGAGGCGGATGTTGCGCGGCGGCGAACTGCGCACCGCCGCCGTGTCCATGCCGTAGCCGACCGACACGCCGCCCTCCGACTCCAGGCGGTACGCCTCGGTGTCGAGGTAGAAGTGGAAGCGGTCCTTGAGCTGGCCCGAGGGCGTGGTGGCCTGCGTCTTGAGCACGCTGAACCAGGTCAACGGCGTGGCGTAGTCCGAGGCCTTGAGCGTGGTGGGCACCTCGTTGTACCAAAGGTAGGTTTCGTCGATCCAGCCGCGCACCCAGCTCTTCTCGTTGTCGACGGTGCCGGCGGTGTCGGGGTACGCGCGGCCCGTCGCGGGGTTGGTGCCCCGGCGCGGCGCGACGCACTGGCCGGCGACGGTCGCGGACGCGACGATGCCGCCCTCGCCCCCGT
>NZ_JBWKXQ010000133.1:0-1649 GCF_059423125.1 Variovorax sp. GW531-E2
CCGCCCGCCACACCCGCGCCAACGCCGCCAGCTTGCCCCGAAAACTCAGCCGGTCGTTCGACAGCGCATCGATGAAGTCCGACAGCCGCTGCGACTTCACCATCGTGTAGATCGTGAGCCAGGTGGTGAACACGAACACCACGCCGAACCAGATCGCCTTGCGCCACAGCGGCGCATCGGCTTCGGCCAGCAGGTTCATCCCGAGGAAGCCGGTGGTGACGGTGCCGATGAGGCCGAACAGCGTGACCACCGTGAGCCGCACCACGGTGCTGGCCTGGCGGCGCAGGCTGTCGGCATCGAGGTAGGTGTTCATGTCGGCGATGCGCGCCTTGACCTCGTCGTACAGCGGGTCGAGCCCGAGGTGCGCGGCGCACATGTGCGAGAGCGCGCGCACCTGCGCCTGCTCCGAAATCTCGTGGAACCAGTAGCGGTGCGTGAAGCGAAGAAAGCGCTCGAAGCTCGCGCGGATGGCGCGCTTGAACTGCTTCACGCTCGGCGTGCTGCGGATGTCGAGCTTCTTGAGCGCTTCCACCAGCTGGTCCGAGAACATCAGCAGCGAGGCCTTCTGGAAGTGCGCGATGAGGAACAGCAGGAAGTGCTGGTGCCTGAACTGCGCGAGCACGCCGCGGTCGCGGCAGCAGAAGAACTCGGAGCGCGCGTCGCCCACCACGACGAGGGCGTGGCCGTTGCACAGGTAGCGCGTGTTGGGCGCCGCGCCCGTGTTCACCCAGAAGCGGTCGTAGCAGTACTTGTGCTCGAAGTCGGCCAGGTGGTGCTCGGCATAGGGCAGGTGGGCGTCGGCGCCGCCCGCGCCGGTGACGAGCGCGAGCCGCACGAAGTCGTCGCGCGTGAGGCGGCGCGGGTCGTCCAGCGACAGGTAGGCCATCACCGGCATGCGGTAGTACTCGATCTGGCGGTAGCGCAGCACGCCGGGGTCGTCCGAATGGTCGCTCACCAGCGGCTGCATCAGGTAGGCCCAGTGCGCGGCGATGCGCGGTGCACGGTGCTGGGCCACGTGCGACAGGAAGGCGTCGCGCTGCTGCGCGTCGGAGGCGGCGAGCACGCGGCCGTCGGCGTCCAGCCACTCGACGCTGGCCATGCAGTGCAGGGCGGCGCCGTCGGGCTCCCAGCCCGAAGGGTAGGCGCGGCCGAAGCGGTAGAGGATGTCCTGCGCCTGCGCCAGGCTCAGGTGGTCGGTGCCGACCTCGAGGTTGAGCAGCACCACGTCGATGTCGAAGAAGAAGTACAGGTCGCAGTGAATCACGTCGAGGGTGATCGGCGCCTCGCCGGGGTGCGCCACCAGCCGCACGGCCGCGATGTCGCGGCGGCGGAACACGCGCATCGGCGAATCGCCGTCGCTGCCTGTGCCGTCGGTGCTGCCGCGCGATCGGCCTTCGCCGTACAGGAAGCGCTGCACGTACGGCAGGAAGCTCACGAACTCGTTGTAGTGGCGCTCGTGGAAGCGGCCGCTCTCGCCGGTGTATTCGTCGACCTCCTCGCGCCAGGGCGAGGCCTCGCCCAGGTCGCGCAGCACGTGCCAGGGGCCGTGGTGCGTGGGCGCCGCGCCGGGCGCCGGCACGAGGCGCAAGGGCCAGAGCAGCGCCTGCCGGAAATGCTGCACGACGGGGCCGGTGGCCGGGGTGCCTGCC
>NZ_JBWKXQ010000134.1:0-1466 GCF_059423125.1 Variovorax sp. GW531-E2
GGGGTGTCAGGTGGGGGTGCGGGCGTGGCGGTTTGCGCCGTCTTGCCGGCATCGCCTTCGCTGCCCGAGCGGCCGAGGAACCACCAGCCGCCACCCGCTGCGACGACCAGCACGGCGGCGGCGAGGGCGCCGAGGACGGCCTTGTTGCTGCCGCTCTTGCTGTTGTCAGCAACAGGTGCCTTGGCGGCGATGGGCTTGGGCATGTGGGCCGTGCCGATCACGGTCGGTGCATCGGCGCCCGACTGACTGCTTCGTGCACCGGACGGCGGCACGGTGCGCGGCGTCGGCGCGATGCTGTGGCCGACCTCCAGGCCCAGCGCCGCGCGCAACTCCGCCATCGATTGCGGCCGTGCTTCGGGCCGCACGCCCAGGCCCGCATCGATCGCCGCGAGCAGCCGGTCGCTGTAGCGCTGGCGCAGGATGTCGTTGCCCGCGAGCGGCACGTAGCTGTCGGACAGCAGCCGCGCCACCGAGGGCGGCGGCGCGCGGCCGCACACGGCGACGTGCATCACGGCGGCGAGTGCGTAGACGTCGGTCCATGCGCCTTGGGACATGTCGGGCATCTCGGCGTACTGCTCGATGGGCGCGTAGCCGGGCTTGAGGATGACGGTGATCGCCTGCGTCTTGTCGGTGATCACGCGGCGCGCGGCGCCGAAGTCGAGCACCACGGGGCGGCCGGAGCCTTCGAGCAGGATGATGTTGTCGGGGGCGATGTCGCGGTGGTAGCAGTGGGCGTTGTGCATCACGGCGAGGGCTTGCGTGACGCCGTCCATGATGCGGGTGAGCCAGGCTTCGTCGACGCCTGCGGGGATCGCTACGAGTGCCTCGCGCAAGGTGTCGCCCTTGTAGAAGGGCATGACCATGTAGGTGGTGCCCTTTTCTTGCCAGAAGCGGTAGACCTTGAGGAGCGAGGGGTGGTCGAACTGGGCGAGGAGGCGGGCTTCGTTGATGAAGCTGCGCATGCCGAGGTCGAAGGTTTCTCTGTGGCGTTCTGAGAGGGGGACTACGGTGCCGTCTTGCTGTCTTGTGGAGAGCGAGGTGGGCAGGTATTCCTTGATGGCTACTACGCGTTCGAGCGTGTGGTCCCAGGCTTCGTAGACGACGCCGAAGCCGCCCTGGCCTACGACTCGGGTGACTTCGAATTCGGCGAGGCGGCTGCCTACGGGGAGGAGGCCTGCGTCGTGGGTTGCGGTTGCTGGGCTGGTGACGGGGACGCCCGAAGCCGTGGTGAAACCACCGCCGGTGATGACTGTGGCTCCGCCTGTGTCAGCTTCGGTTGTGGGAGTGCGTGAGACGACTCGGGTGCGGTCGTCTTCCGGTGGGGTGGTATTGGAGTCGGTCATCGACTGGCTCCTGGTGTTTGGATTGCGTTGGGGGTTTGCTTTCCGGGGCCGGGTCTCGGCCCGGCGGCCGACCTACTTTTCTTTGCTTCGCCAAAGAAACGTAGGCAAAAGAAAGGCGACCCT
>NZ_JBWKXQ010000135.1:0-1244 GCF_059423125.1 Variovorax sp. GW531-E2
GGCGGCAGGGGACGCATGGGGCGGGGCTCCTGAAGTCGTGCGCTCATGGTGAACCGATGCTTCTCTCCAAGCCAATGAATGTTCATTGCAAATGAGTGCAAAAAAACTAATATGAATCCGATGGACATCGGCCTCGCCCGGACCTTTCTCGAAGTCGCGGCCACCGGCAGCTTCGTGGCCGCGGCCGAGCGCCTGCACCTGACGCAGACCGCCGTCAGCGCGCGCATCCGCCTGCTCGAAGACCAGCTCGGGCGGCGCCTGTTCGTGCGCAACAAGGCCGGCGCGCGGCTCACCGCGTCGGGCGAGCGCTTCGTGGCGCACGCGACCACGCTGGTGCAGGTGTGGGAGCGCGCACGCCAGCATGTCGCGCTGCCGCCCGGAATCGAGGAGGGCGTGAGCGTGGGCAGCGAGCCCAGCCTGTGGCATCCGCTGCTGGCCGACTGGCTGATCTGGATGCACCGCGTCTGCCCCGAGATCGCGCTGCGCGCCGAGGTCGACAGCGCGCAGCGCCTGCTCGACGCCGTGCAGGGCGGTGCGCTCGACCTGGCCGTGCTCTACAACCCGCCGCAGCGCCCCGGCCTCGTGGCCGAGCTGCTGGCCGAGGAGCGGCTGGTGATGGTCACCACCGACCCCGAAGGCCGGCTCGACCGCACGCGCTACGTGTCGGTCGACTGGGGCCCGGCCTTCGCGGCCAACCACGAGGCTGCGTTTCCGGAGCTGGCCCATGCGCCGGTGTCGATCTCGCTCGGGCCGCTGGCGCTCACCTACCTGCTTGCCGTGGGCGGCGCGGGGTACTTCCGCATCGGCGTCGCGCGGCCCTTCCTGGCCGACGGCCGGCTGCGGCTGGTGGAGGGCGCGCCGGAGTTCTCGCATTCGGCGCACGCCGTGTATGCGCCGCAGCGCGAGAACGAGACGCTGGCGCGCGTGCGCGCCGGGCTGCGGCTGGTCGCGGCGGCGGAAGAGGGGCGCCAGGGCGGCGGCGTGCATTCGCCGGACTGAGGCGCCGTCCTGCACCGCCGGGTGCTACTTTCAGGTACTTACGTTCGGGCCACCGGGACTCCGACAATCGGAGGCATGCCACCCCGCGCAACGCCGGGAAGAAAAATAAGTTCGGGGAGTTTCATGTCCAACCACGGCAGTGTGCCCTTGCGCACGCGTTCGTCGTCACCTTCCGCTGACCGCAGCGCCCTGTGGGCCGAGCTGAGCCAGACGGCACGGCTGTACCGCCTCGAAGCGCCGAGTGC
>NZ_JBWKXQ010000136.1:0-1197 GCF_059423125.1 Variovorax sp. GW531-E2
CTACCCGCCCGCCCTTTTCACCACCTCCACGCGCGACGACCGCGTGGGGCCGGTGCATGCGCGCAAGATGCACGCGAAGCTGCTCGCGCAGGGGCACGACAGCAGCTTCTACGAGAACATGGAAGGCGGCCACAGCGCCGCCGCGGACAACAAGGCGTCCGCCTTCATGGATGCGCTCGGCTACGCCTACCTCTGGCACCACATCGGGAGACCGACATGAACAGCAGCAGCACCGCCGCTACCACCCTCGAACTGATCGGCGCGCCGACCGACATCGGCGCCAGCGTGCGCGGCGCGGGCATGGGCCCCGACGCGCTGCGCGTGGCCGGCCTGGCCGAGGCGCTGGCGGGCCAGGGCTTCACGGTGCTCGACCGCGGCAACCTCGCGGGCCCGGCCACGCCGTGGGCACCACCGGCCAACGGGCTGCGCCACCTCACCGAGGTGATCGCGTGGAACCGTTCGGTCTACGCCGCCGTCGACACCGCGCTGGGCGCCGGCCACGTGCCGGTGATGCTGGGCGGTGACCACTGCCTGGCGATCGGCTCCATCAGCGCCGTGGCCTGGCATGCGCGAAAACGCGGCAAGAAGCTGCGCGTGCTGTGGCTCGACGCGCACTCCGACGTCAACACCGAGACCACGAGCCCCAGCGGCAACCTGCACGGCATGCCAGTGTCGTGCCTGCTGGGCCACGGGCCGGCGGACCTCACGGGCTGGAGCGGCGAGCCCGCGGCGCTGGCGCACGACGCCATCCGCTTCATCGGCATCCGCAGCGTCGATGCCGACGAGAAGGAAGCGATCCGCACGCTCGGCCTGCACGTGTTCGACATGCGCCACATCGACGAGAACGGCATGCGCACCACCATGACCGAGGCGCTTCAAGATGTGGACGAAGACACCCACCTGCACGTGAGCTTCGACCTCGATTGCCTCGACCCGGCCGACGCGCCCGGCGTGGGCACGGGTGTGCGCGGCGGGCCGACCTACCGCGAGATGCAGCTGTGCATGGAAATGATCGCCGACACGGGCCGGCTCGGCTCGGTCGACGTGGTGGAGCTCAACCCCGCGCTCGACGTGCGCAACCAGACGGCCGAGGTGGCGGTGGAGCTGATCGAGAGCCTGTTCGGCAAGTCGACGCTGGTGCGCTGACTGCCGAGCTTGTTCAGCCGCGGTTCGGCGACGGCGCCACCGGGAAGGTGG
>NZ_JBWKXQ010000137.1:0-1082 GCF_059423125.1 Variovorax sp. GW531-E2
CCTTCCGCTGACCGCAGCGCCCTGTGGGCCGAGCTGAGCCAGACGGCACGGCTGTACCGCCTCGAAGCGCCGAGTGCTTCATCGTCCTCCAACAGCGCCGCGCGCGAGAGCATCGACGCCTTGCGCGTGGAAGGCTGGGTGCAGCGCGAGGCGGTGTCGCAGTTGTTCGAGCTGCGCATCGTGTGCCTGAGCTTGCGCGCGGACTTGGCGCTGAGTTCGCTGATCGATCAACCCCTGACGCTGGTCACGGTGCTGGCCAATGGCTCGCTCGCAAAGCGCACCGGATTGATCCGCGCAGTCGAGTCGCTCGGCTCCGATGGCGGCTTGGCCCGCTACCGCCTCACCTTGGTACCCTGGCTCTGGCTGGCCACCCAGCAAGGGCGCAGCCAGGTCTTCCAGCAGCGCAGCGTGGCAGACATCATCGAACGCGTGCTCGCCCCGTACGCGGATGCGGGCAGCTGGGCCTTCTCCTCCGAAGTGAACGGTTTCCTCGCCGACGCCCCCGTTCGCACCTACTGCACCCAGTACCGCGAGAGCGACTACGACTTCTTCTCGCGCCTGCTGGCCGAAGAAGGCCTGGCCTGGCGCCTCGAGGAAGACACCCAGGCCCCGACCGGCCACAAGCTCGTGATCTTCTCGTCGAACGACACCCAGCCCGCCGATGCAGGCTCGCCCGTTCGCTTTCACCGCAAGAGCTCGCAGGAGCGCAGCGACGCCGTGCAGGCCTTGGTGCGCCGCATGCGCCAGTCGGTGGCCCAGGTGCACCTGAGCGCCTGGAACGTCGACGGCAAGCGCCAGCTCACAGGCAGCGCCCCGGCGCGCTTTCCCGTGGGCGGCAAGAACGCCCCGCGCCTGGAGTACGACGACGTGCTCGGCCTGAACGACCGCAGCCGCGGCTGGGACACGAACCGCACCGTCGAGCGCTACGCGGCATTGATGATGGAAGCGGCCGAATGCCGCGCCGACCTGATGCTGGGCCACAGCACCGTGCGCACCCTGCGCGCGGGCACGCGCATTGAGATCGACGACGCGCCCGCGCTGGGCTTGCAGGCCAGGCCTGCGCTGCTGCTGGACACCATCGA
>NZ_JBWKXQ010000138.1:0-989 GCF_059423125.1 Variovorax sp. GW531-E2
CGCTAGCCGTGTCCGAGCTGGCTCGGCTGAAGTCGAGCTTTCCAGCGCCGCGCAGTTCATTGAGCAACAACAGATGCAGGCGATGCCACACGCCCGCAGCCTGCCAATCACGCAGGCGCCGCCAGCAGGTCACGCCGCTGCCAAAGCCCAGTTCCAGGGGGAGTTCCTCCCAGGGAATACCGGTGCGTAGAACGAGCAGGATGCCGTTCAGGCCATCTCGTCGCTCACCCGCGGGCGACCGACCTTGGTCGAGGCTGCGACTACTGGCAGCAGCAGCGCAATCTTCTTGAACAACGCGGCGCTGATCTCTTCTTTCTTGTTTCGACCCATGCAGCGTCAAACGCCGATCAGGCGTTTCACGATGACATGGTTTCGTTAGCCGCTCTAAGCGGCGATGGCATCGGGTAGCGGACCTTCCGGTCCGATCATTCTTGACATGCAGCCACAGGTGATTGCTACGCTTTGTCAGGCGCAGCGGTCCAAGTTGATCTGCTTCGCGGACGACGGTGCGTGGCCGTTGAATTCCAATTCGATGGAGCCATGCCGGTGTCAACGCGAGCGCGAACTCTTAATCGTTGATCGGAAGTAGCCAGGGCTAGTGGAGCCGAGCCATGTTGGGATCGCGGTGCGGTGTTCAAGCAACTGCCGCCGGCTAAAAACTGACGACCACGAAACGCTGCGCCCTTGGAGCATCGAACCGGGCGCCGCGTAGTCGGCCGCCACCTCCCGCCGTTGCTCACAAGGGTGTGGCCTATTGCGGCCCTAAATTGGCCGGGAAATTCCGACTAGTTCTGTCGGGTTCTAAATAAGCCTCGAAAACGCTGGATGCACTGGCGAGAACTTCGTTGGCGTGGGGCGGTATTTCCTTTCGGGCATCCAGGCCCGTAGGCGCCTGCCACGTGGTTCGCCACCTTTTCTGAACCCCGATCGGACAAAAATCATGGTAGCCATCGTCAGCGGTAACAGCCTGGGCCTGAGCCTGACCTCAC
>NZ_JBWKXQ010000139.1:0-977 GCF_059423125.1 Variovorax sp. GW531-E2
TACCCCGGGGGGGGTGGGGTCGGGTGGCGGTCGGTGATTATGGGCAAGGCTCTCTCTTTGCAACAGTCGTGCCCTGTTCGCCAAATGCCGTACCTGATGGCATGAAAGCTGCACCGAAACGGTGTGAACACAGTCGACGCCCCCCTCCAGCCCGACGACGCCCCGCAGCGCATCGTCAAGGTGCGGCGCGACTACAACAGCTGGGTCGCGAGCGAAACGCTGGAGGACTACGCGCTGCGCTACACGCCGCAGCGCTTTCGCAAATGGTCCGAATGGCGGGTGGCCAACACGGCCTTCGGGGCGGCCTCGTTCCTGGTGCTGGAGGCGGTCGGCGCCACGCTGCTGGTGCAGTACGGATTCGCCAACGCCTTCTGGGCGATCCTCGTCACGGGGCTCATCATCTTCCTGGCGGGGCTGCCGATCAGCGTGTACGCGGCGCGCTACGGCCTGGACATGGACCTGCTCACGCGCGGCGCCGGCTTCGGCTACATCGGCTCCACGCTCACCTCGCTGATCTACGCGAGCTTCACCTTCATCTTCTTCGCGCTCGAGGCGGCCGTGATGGCCTACGCGCTCGAGCTGGCGCTGGGCATTCCGCCGGTGTGGGGCTACCTGGTGTGCGCGCTGGTGGTGATTCCGCTGGTCACGCACGGGGTGTCGGTGATCAGCCGGCTGCAGCTGTGGACGCAGCCGCTGTGGCTGCTGATGCTGGTGGTGCCCTTTGCCTTCGTGCTGGTGCGCGATCCTGGTGCGTTCGCGGGCATCACGCACTACGGCGGGGCGAAGTCGGGCGCACAAGGATTCAACCTGCACCTGTTCGGTGCTGCGCTGACGGTCGGCATCGCGCTCATCACGCAGATGGGCGAGCAGGCCGACTACCTGCGCTTCATGCCGGCGCGCACCGCGGGCACGGCGCGCCGCTGGTGGGCCGGCGTGCTGGCGGGCGGGCCGGGTATGGACCACCGGGCCGCAGTAGC
>NZ_JBWKXQ010000140.1:0-927 GCF_059423125.1 Variovorax sp. GW531-E2
TTTTCTGAACCCCGATCGGACAAAAATCATGGTAGCCATCGTCAGCGGTAACAGCCTGGGCCTGAGCCTGACCTCACTGGGCACGTTGGGTCAGCGCGGCGTGCTGGGAACGGCAGGGCAGGGACGCAACGGAGAGCAGGCGTTCGTCAACATTGCCAAGGGCAACCTGATCCTGCAGGACTTCGACGACAAGCTGGTCGCCCGCGGGGCGGACATCGGCATCGTGCGGACCTACAACAGCCAGGGCTTGCTCAATGACGACAACGGGGACAACTGGGGTGTCGGTGCATATGGCCAGCGGCTCCAACTGACCGGCACCGTTGCCACGGCCGGCAGCACCTTTGTTCGCATCGATCGCGATGGCGCCAGCGCCACCTACGTCTGGAATGCGGCAAGGAACGCGTACGTCAGCAATGAGGGGGCAGGGGCGTTCGACACAATTGCCTACGACGCGGCCAATGCTCGCTACGTGTGGACCGACGGCTCCACCGGACTTGTTGAGCGCTACGAGACCACGGTGAAAGGCCGTCTGCTGTCGGTGGTTGACCCCAGTGGCAACACGATCGGCTTCACCTACAACGCGAACGACACCGTGCAGAGCATGGTCAACGCCAATGGCGAGACCACCTTCTTCGACTACAGCGGCACGAACCTCACTCAGATCCGCACGGTTGCCACCGGAGGTGCAGTTCTCACCCGCGTGCGCTACGCCTACGACAGCGCCAACCGGCTGACCAGCGTCACTGTCGACCTCAGCCCGGAGGACAACAGCGTCGCGGATGGAAAGACGTATGTCACGACGTACACCTACGACGGAACGAGCAAGCGTATTGCTTCGGTGACCCAGAGCGATGGCACCAGCCTCGCGTTCACCTATGCGGCTGATGGTCGCGTCGCCACAGTCAAGGATGGCCTGGGTCAGGTGAC
>NZ_JBWKXQ010000141.1:0-640 GCF_059423125.1 Variovorax sp. GW531-E2
CCTCCCCCACCGCAACCTGCCAGCAATGCCGCTGCGATGCACGCCGCACCGAATGCAAAAGAGAACTTCTGGCTCATCACGTGTGCTGCCCTCGTTTCAGCCCCGGCGCACTGCGTCCCGCAGGCCGGTGCGCGAGGATGCCACACTTGAGAAACAAACGTGAAGCACAAAAAAGCCCGCCTGCATTTCTGCAGGCGGGCTGTGCTCGGAATGCGACGCGAGGTCGAATTACTGCAGCTTGATCTCGACGTCGACGCCGGCCGGCAGGTCGAGCTTCATCAGCGCGTCCACGGTCTTGTCGGTGGGGTCGACGATGTCCATCAGGCGCTGGTGCGTGCGGATTTCCAGCTGGTCGCGCGACGTCTTGTTGACGTGCGGCGAACGCAGGATGTCGAAACGCTTCATGCGGGTCGGCAGGGGCACGGGGCCCTTGACGATCGCGCCGGTGCGCTTGGCGGTGTCCACGATTTCAGCGGCCGACTGGTCGATCAGCTTGTAGTCGAATGCCTTCAGGCGGATGCGGATCTTTTGCTTGGTAGCCATGGTGATTCCTTTGCGTCCGGCTTAGATGTCGAGGATCTTGGCCACGACGCCCGAACCCACGGTACGGCCGCCTTCACGGATGGCGAAGCGCAGGCCT
>NZ_JBWKXQ010000142.1:0-624 GCF_059423125.1 Variovorax sp. GW531-E2
CCACCCCCCGCTCGAACCAGGCCCCCTTCACCCGCGCCAGCAACTGCACCGGCATCGCATCGAGCACTTCATTGCCGACCACCACGCCCTGCATGGACTCAGGCAGCTCCCCAAGCCATTCGACCCGCCCCGCATACCCCGCCAGCGCCTGCTGCTGCCGTTCGCGCAAGGTGCCCGACAGATCGACGATGCGATAGCGCACATCGCTGCGCCCCATCTCGCCCAGCGCATGCAGCAGCTGCACCGCCAGCGCCCCCGAGCCCGCGCCGAACTCCCACACGGTGTCGGTGCCCGTCTTCTCCAGCGCTTCGAGCACCTGCATCGCGAGCGTGTGGCCGAACATCGGCGTCAGCTCGGGCGCGGTCACGAAGTCGCTGCCGGACGAAGGCATGTGTCCGAACTTGGCCGAGGTGTTGGCGTAGTAGCCCAGCCCTGGCGCATACAGGGCCAGGGCCATGAAGCGGTCGAAGCCGATCCATCCGCCCGCGCGCTCGACGGAGCGGGCAATCAGATGGTCGAGGGCGATGGGTAAACTGTTTGTCGTTGGCGTCGTCACGGCGCCATTGTCCTCTTCCTGTCTTCTGTCTTCCTCCTCCGAATGAGCGCCATCCCACCCTCCTCCCC